>CAZJCB010000032.1:0-16259 GCA_964544245.1 uncultured Christensenella sp. | reverse complement strand
ATTCATCCATCAACGACGAGATCGACCGCCTGCGCCACAGCGCCACCGCCGCGCTGCAGGAGCGGCGGGACGTCATCATCGTGGCCTCCGTTTCCTGCATCTATTCCATGGGTGACCCGCAGGAATATTATGACCAGATGATTTCCCTGCGCCCGGGGATGGCCCTGGGCCCCGAGCAGCTGTCCCGCCTGCTGGTGGGCATCCAATATGAGCGAAACGACATCGCCCTGGCCCGCGGCATGTTCCGTGTGCGGGGCGACGTGGTGGACATCATCCCGGTGAACGAGCAGGAGAACGGCCTGCGGGTGGAATTCTTCGGCGAGCAGGTGGAGAAGGTGTCCGAGACCGCGGTGGTCTCCGGCAAGGTGATCCGCGCGCTCAACCACGCCGCGCTCTTCCCCGCCACCCATTACGCCACCAACGGGGAAGCGCGCGAGGCGGGCATCCTGCAGATGGAAAGGGACCTGGAGGAGCGCGTACGGTATTTTGAGGGGGAAAACCGCCTGCTGGAGGCGCAGCGCATCGCCCAGCGCACGAAATACGACATCGAGATGCTGCGCGAGCTGGGTTTTGTCACGGGGATCGAGAACTACAGCCGCTATTTTGACGGCAGGAAGCCGGGCGACCCGCCCTTTACCCTGCTGGACTACTTCCCCGGGGACTTCCTTTGTTTTATCGACGAGAGCCATGTGACCGTGCCCCAGATCCGCGGCATGTTCAACGGCGACCGCGCGCGCAAGACCGCCCTGGTGGACTACGGCTTCCGGCTGCCATCCGCCTTTGACAACCGGCCGCTGACCTTTGACGAGTTTGAGCAGCGTATCCCGCAAACCATCTTCGTCTCCGCCACCCCCAGCGTCTATGAAGCGGAACACAGCGAGCGGACGGTGGAGCAGATCATCCGCCCGACGGGCCTGCTGGACCCCCGCATCATCGTACGCCCTGCCACCGGGCAGGTGGACGACCTCATCGGGGAGATCCGGGAGGTCACGGACAAGGGCTTCCGCGTGCTGGTGACCACGCTGACCAAGGCGATGGCAGAGCGGCTGACCGACTTCCTCAGGGAAAACGGCATGCGTGTGCGCTACCTGCACTCGGACATCAAGACGATGGAGCGCATGGAGCTGCTGCGCGACCTGCGCCTGGGCACCTATGACACCCTGGTGGGGATCAACCTCCTAAGAGAGGGATTGGATCTGCCGGAAGTGGCGCTTGTGGCCATTTTGGATGCTGATAAAGAAGGGTTTTTGAGGTCCGAGACCAGCCTGGTGCAGACCATCGGCCGCGCCGCTCGCAACACGGAAGGCCGGGTCATCATGTATGCGGACCAGCCGACCGATTCCATGATGCGGGCCATCGGGGAAACCAACCGCCGGCGCGCGATCCAGGAGGCGTATAACCAGGCCAACGGGATCACGCCTGAGACGATCGATTCAGCGGTGCGCGAGTTGATCGCCATTGCCGAGCAGGCCGGGGACGACGCCCGTATCCGCAGCCTGGACGAAGGGGAGCGCGCGGCGCTGTTGGCCCAGTTGGAGGACCGGATGCTGGCAGCAGCGCACGATATGGACTTTGAGAAGGCTGCCAAGCTGCGCGACCAGCTCTTCGCCCTGCGGGGGGACAAGCCGCTGGAGAAGAAGCAGCCCCAGCCCACGCGCAGGCGGCCGGGGACGAGGCATAAGTAGAGTTGCGGGGGATTCTGTCCCCAGGCGCCAGGCAAGGGGCTCCTGCCTGTGTTTGGGTACAGGAATTTCCGCGGCCGCGAAGTTCATTCCTCAGCCGCCGATAAGCCGGGCTGCCATGAAACCTTCCACACAGGGGACGTGTACGGAAAGCCGCTCCCCTTCCCACGGAAACCCCACAGACCTGCGAGGTTCGAAGATGAACGACGCTTCCATTGGCCAGGGCCCGGTCTGCGGCGCCCACAAAGGCTGTATGCAGGGCGGCATGCTCTGCACGTCAAAGATCTCAATTTTCCAGGGCCTGAGCGAAGAGGCGCAGCTGAACCTGATCCGCATCGCGCAGCACAGGAATTTCAAGCGCGGGGAGCCCGTGTTCAGCGCGGAAGACCCTGCGGACAGCATCCTCGTCGTCCGCTTCGGCCGGATCAAATTAAGCCGTTTTACCCGGGATGGACAGGAATTAGTCCTGAGCATCCTGGTCCAGGGGGACGTGTTGGGCGAGACGACCCTGTACAGCGGGGAGAGAAGAGGCGTGGAAGGCACTGCGCTGGAAGATTGTGGAGTCTGCCTGATCTCGGCCCATGAAATCGCGGAGATGGTCCTGCGTCAGCCGGACATGGGCGTCAGGCTGCTTCGTTCCGTTGGGGGAAAGCTCAACGACGCGCAGCAACTGATGGGCATCCTCTCGCGCAAGTACGCCCAGGCCCGCCTGGCTGGCTTCCTCCTGTTCCAGGCGGAGCGCTTCGGGGGCGGGGAGGTGGACCTGTCTCATGAGGACATCGCCTCCTCTGTCAACCTCAGCCGTGAAACTGTCACAAGGCGGCTGGCTGAACTGGAACAGGCCGGGATGATCCGTCTGCCGGGCCGCCGTCGCATCCTCATCGTGGACCCGACGGCGCTGCAGACGGTTTTTCTGGAGGACAGGAAATAAACTGAGCACTGTGACGCGCGTCACAGTACTGGCGGATGTTCAAGGGTATGATGCGGCTACAGGGAGGAGACTCCCCGTATCCCGCATCTTTTTATTCTCCATGGCAGAAGTCCGGGCGAATCGCAAAGCCCATGGCGTGTTTGAAAGGGCCGTTGCCTGTACCTCAGTTTCCTTTCCCGGTCTTGGAAGGCTGACAGTAATCCGGCAAGACAAAAAACGTTTCACAATGTGACACACGTCACGATGATGGCCTGAAGACATGGGTAAGATGCGCTTACAGGCGAGAGATCCGCCGCTTCCTGCATCCGGATTTCCTGGACAACCCGGGTGCAACCACAGACGACCATTCTATCTGCCCTGACCGACAGTTTCAGTTTCACGAACAGCAGCAATACAGCTGTTTGAAAGGGAAGGGATTACGTATCCGTTCTGGAACTCCAGCGCCAGTTTCAATGTTCCTGAGGGGACCCTCATCATCGGAGACAGCGCGTTTGAAGACAATGGAAACCTGGTAAGCGTCAGCCTGCCGGATAGATTGAAACAGATTGGCAGCCGTGCGTTTGCGCGCTGTTACAAACTGGAATCCCTTACGCTGCCCGCCAGCCTCGAGGGCATCGGGGAGTATGCTTTTGAGGGACATCTGAACCTTGTGCTGCGGGTATACCCCGGGACGTTTGGCGAGCAGTGGGCGGCGAACAACTTCAGAAGCCGTGAGGTTGAGGTCATCGGTTCGGAGGAATAACATAACGACTGATCCGCCTGCGCGGATACGCTTGAACCAAAGGCTTTACCGTTTCAACGCAACCGGAGGGAAAAAATGGGTAAACATCTATGCCTGTTCCTTGCCCTGGCCATGCTGCTGTCCGGGGTATCCGTGCTGGCCGGAGAGCAAACTCCGCGGGTGAGCGGAGATTATACCTATGACCTCCTGGAAGACGGTACGGCGCAGATCACCCAATACGCCGGAACGGGCGGTAACGTGGAGGTCCCGGGAACCCTGGACGGCGTTCCTGTCAGCGCCATCGGCGATTACGCGTTCAGCTGGGCCGAGGGCATCCGCAGCCTGACCTTTCCGGATGGCCTGGAACGGATAGGAAACTGGGCATTTGTCAACTGCACCGGCCTTGAGGAAGCCGTCATCCCGGACAGCGTGAAGCATATCGGGGACGGGGCCTTTACGGGCTGTGAAAACCTGGCGGGGGTCACTTTCGGGATGGGACTCGTCAGCCTTGGAAGCAATCCCTTCGCCGCCACGCCCAAACTGCTTACCCTGGTGGCGGCGCCGGACCACCCGGCGCTGGCTGTAAGAGATGGCGCCCTCATTTTGATGCCTGAATCACGCCTGGTATCCTACCCCGCAGGCTTGAAGGGGACCGGGTTCACGGTGCCGGAAGGTATCAGTGAGATAGCCGAGGGCGCATTTTACGGCGCCGGATGGCTTAAGAGCATCATCCTGCCTGAAAACCTGGTCCTCATTGGGGACAACGCTTTTACGAACTGCGCCGCGCTCACGGAACTGGACATTCCCGCCTCCGTCTCCTCTATAGGCTCCGGGGCATTTATGGGCTGTGAACGTCTTGCCGGCATTGTTATCCCCGGGGGGGTGACCCGGCTTGGGGACGAGGTCTTCTCATCCTGTTCCAGGCTGAAAGACGTCACCCTGCCGGAGGGCTTGACCGTGATCGGCGGCGCTGCCTTCGCTTTCTGCGAGTCTCTCAGATCGCTTCAAATCCCTTTGGCCGTCGCCTCGATTGGACGGGACGCCTTCATCGGCTGCGAGAAGCTGACCCTCACCCTGGCGCGTGGGTCCTTCGCCCAGGGATATGCCGATGAGAACGGGCTGAAGTATAAACTGCAGTAACGCGCTTCCCGGCATTTATGCTATGGAAACCATCACCGATGCCATACTTCTGCACCATGTGATGAGGAGTGGAACGTTATGAAAAAATCCCTGCTGATGAAGGCCGCGGGCTTCCTGATGGCCCTGGCGATCAGTGGATTCGCGGGTGAAATCCCGCCTCCTGTCCCGGACGGTACGCTGGTCCTCCTGGACATCGCGCTGCCCAGGGGGCAAAAACACCCTGTCCATACAGGTCCCGGGGAAGGATATGTTCGCGCCGGGAACGGCAAGGCCGCCGTGTCCACCAACGGATGGGTGCAGGTGTTCGGCCGGGAAGGCGACTGGCTGCTCATCCAGTACGGCATCAAGGAAGGGCAGGCGCGCTTTGGCTACATGTCCTCGAAAGGCCTGGACCTGGGAAGCGGCATCACGAATTTGGCTTCCCGTTGGGTAGGCGCCTCCCGGGAGCTCCTTGAACCCGCCGCGCTGACCGATGACCCGCTGGCTTCACGGACAGAAATCGCCCGGCTTTCATCAGGCGGACAGATAAGGTACCTGGGATGGATGGGCCTGTGGGCTTATGTTGAAGCGCAGGACGGCGGCCGCCTGCTGAGGGGATTTGTGCCGGGTGAATCCCTGAAAACCGCTTCATCGGGGAACGGCCTCCCGGAACCCTTGAAACCGTATGACTACAAGTGGGCCTATCAGGGGGATGTCGCATTCATCCTCGACAGCCGGGGAAAAATCGGGCTTGTTGACCGGGAGGGTAAGGTGCTCATCCCTCCCCGGTTTGATGAAGTTGAGCCGTTTGCCAAAGGCCTGGCGCTTGTCCGGCAGGATGGGAAATCCGGATTCATCAACACGCTGGGCGAAGTCGTGGCGGAGCTTGTTTGGGATGAAGCGTCAGGCTTCTCTGAAGGGTTGGCGGGAGTCCGCCAAGGCGGTCAATGGGGCTTCATCAACATAAATGGCGAGGTAGTCACTGCGCCTGTGTGGGAGAACAAACCGTGGTTCACTGAAGGCCTGGCCCTGGTCCAACAGGGGGACCAATACGGTTTCATCAGCGAAAAGGGTGAAGTCGTGGCAGAGCCTGTCTGGGACGACGCCCTGGAGTTCTCCGAGGGCCTGGCGGCAGTCCTGAAGGAGAACCGGTGGGGATTCATCGATACGGCGGGCGAGGTTGTGGCGGAACCCGTATGGGACGAAGTGTCGGATTTTTCCGAAGGCCTGGCGGCTGTCCTGAAAGATGGGCGGTGGGGATTCATCGATACGGCGGGCGAAGTCGTGATCAAGCCCGTTTGGGATGAAGCCTGGTTTTTCTCCGAAGGCCTGGCGGCTGTCCTGAAAGATGAACGGTGGGGCTTCATCAGCAGGACGGGTGAGGCTGTGATCGAGCCTTTATGGGACTCGGTCTGGTCCTTCTCCAACGGCCTTGCGCCTGTACTGCGGGGAGATGAATGGAGTCTGATCAACACGCTGGGAGAGGCCGTTGTGACACCCTTTGAGCCTGAATCGGATGACGATCCGTGGTTTTCCGAAGGCCTTGCCGGCATCCGGAGCGGTGATCAATGGGGCTTTATCAACTCGCTGGGCGAGTTCTCGGTCAAGCCTGTCTGGGACGGCGCCTTGGCGTTCTCGGAAGGCCTGGCGGGTGTCCGGCGGGGTGAAAAATGGGGCTATGTCAACGCGCTGGGCGAGGTCGTGATTGAGCCTGTCTGGGACGGCGCTTCGGCGTTCTCGGAAGGCCTGGCAGGCGTGCGGCAGGGTGAGAAATGGGGCTATATCAACACGCTGGGCGAGGTTGTGATTGAGGCCGCGTGGGACGGGGCATCCCCATTTTCAGGAGGGCTGGCGAGCGTTCAGCGGGGTGGAAAATGGGGTTATGTCAACGCGCTGGGCGAAATCGTGATTGAGCCCGTGTGGGACAGCGTGCTGTTTTCCGGCGAAAGCATGATAAAAGTCCGGCAGGACGGGAAATGGGGCGCCGTCGATGTGAAAGGCTGGGTTGTGGCTGAGCCTGTGTGGGATGACATTTCAGGGTTCTCCGAAGGCCTGGCGCGTGTCCGGCAGGGAAAAAACTGGGGCTATATCAATACAGCAGGTGAGGTCGTCAGCGGGATTGTTCCAGAAATCCCGGACTGAACGGACCCGATATGCCGCAGCGCCCCGAGCTGCCATGAAAGGTGAATCCATGAACAAGAACTGGTTTCCAGCGTTGCTGATCCTTTGCTGCCTGCTCGTCCTGCCGCTGCTGGGTGCGCAGGCGGAGCCAGAGGGGCAGGGGTACAGATCGCAGACCATCATGGTCTACATCATCGGCTCGGACCTGGAGTCCGACACCGGTATGGCCACCGCCGACATCCTGGAGATGCTCAAAGCCCGGCCGGACAAGGAACGCCTGAACGTGTTGGTGATGACAGGCGGCACGGACAAGTGGATGTCCAGGACCATCCCCAGGGACAAGCTCAGTGTGTTTAAAATCGAGGGCATGAACCCCAGGCTGCTCCACCAGTGGGACAGCGCGAGCATGGGCGAGCCCGAGACGCTCCGGGCTTTCCTGGATTGGTCCAGGAGCAATCACCCGGCTGACTCCTACGGCTTGATCCTTTGGGACCACGGCGGCGGGCCGCTGGTGGGCTTTGGCGTGGATACGGCGTACCGGGGCGACGGGCTGACCCTGTTTGAGCTGAAGGATGCACTGGCCGCAAGCCCCTTCGGAGGCGAAGAACAGCTGGAATGGCTGGCTTTTGACGCCTGCCTGATGGCGTCACTGGAAGTTGCGGCGCTGACGGCCGGCCATGTCCGCTACCTTGTCGCCTCCCAGGAGGTATTGCCAGGCTACGGCTTTGACTATGGCTTTCTCAAGGACCTGGGGGGCACGGGCTTGACAGGGCCGGAGGTCGCCCGGGCCATCATCGACCGCACCTATTCTTTCTACAAGAACCTGGCGGAGAAAAACCCCGAGGCACTCTTCCCTGTCACCCTGTCGCTGCTGGACCTGGGCAAGGCGCAGGCGGCGCAGGCGGCTCTGGACGGGATGTTTGCCGACCTGGACCGCGGGCTTCAGGCGGGGATCTATTCGGACATCGCCCGAAACCGCGATCTGACCAAGGACTACGGCCGCACCAGGACCACCAACACCTTTGACCTGATCGACCTGGTCGACCTTTCCCGGAACCTGGCCGGGCTGTACCCTGAAAAGGCCGGCAGGCTGCAGTCGGCCGCCCGGGACATGGTGCTCTACAACCGTTCCAACGCGCCCAGGACCAATGGCGTGTCCATCTATTTCCCGCTGCGCAACAAGGAAATGTACAAGCAGATGTGGGGAGGGCTGTACCAGCAGTTTGACATCGCCCCGGCGTACAAGGCGTTCATGGGCCGTTTCGGGGACATTCTCCTGTCCGACAGCCTCAGCCAGTGGACCGGGGGCGACACGCCCGCCGTCTCCTTTGATGAGGAGACCGGTGAATACTATATCCAGTTGAGCCCCGAGCAGGTCAAAAACTATGACCGGGGGGAGTACTACGTCCTGGCCCGGCAAAAGGGAGAGGAATTCACGCTATACTACATGTCCAGCGACGTCACCCTGGACGGCGAGAACCGTCTGAGGGCCAACTTTAACGGGAAGACCATGCTCCTTGAAGACCCGACCCGGGAAAACAGCCTGATTCCCTACATGCTGGAAAAGGAAAACATCCAGGGGGTCGGGAGCTACCAGATCCCGGTCGTCCTCGCCCGGACCGACAGCGAGGGCGGGACGGAATCGCTGCGCGCCGAACTGATGGCGGAGATCGACAAGGGCCGGGGAGAAGCCCGCATCACCGGCGCCATCCGCGATGACGGGGAAGGAGGCTTTTTCGGCAAGCGCGACCTGGACCTCGACGCCTGGGACAATGTGTTCCTTATCTACAACAGTTTCTTCCTGACCCGCGGCGCGGACGGCGCTGTTCTGCCGCTGGGCGACTGGGTCTCCTCCGACCTGCCCAGGGTGGTCTCCTTCAGCGCGAAGGGAGGGCTGGGCGTCCGCTACGGCGCTTTTGATGAAAGCCTGCTGGACGCCTTCGTTATGATTTCCATCGTCGACACCCAGGGATACGTCTACTCCTCCGAACTGATGCCGCTTGCCGCGCGGCCTGGTGAAAGCCCGGAACCCTTTGAGCGGCCTCAGGCAACCACCGTGGAGTTCATGCCTGGCACCGCGCAGCCTGTCCTCCTGACGCAGGAACAGGGCATCCGCGTCTCCCTGGCCGGCATCGGGCAGGAGGCGGGGGAGCTGCTGATGCACTTCCTGCTGGAGAGCAGCCTTCAGGCGGAAACGGTCGTGGCGACGGATTGGGTCCAGGTGAACGGCTTCATGGCGGACGCTTTGGCCAGCGCGGCGGTACAGCCCGGCGGTCAGGTCCTTATGACGCTGGGCATCCCCCTGGACGGGCCGCCCTTCGCGCCAGGCCTGCAGGAGCTGGGCGTCCGGCGGGCAGAAGATATCCGTCTGCGCTTTGAACTGTCCTTCAGCCGCAGTGATTTCTTCCGGCAGACACTGTCGGATGAAATCCGCATCCTGACCGACCTGCCCCTGCAGCCTTTGGAACAGGTCAAGCCGCGCCTGGAAGAGGGCATGCTGCTGCTTGAGGATGGCGGCGTCAGCATCCACAAGGCCGGGGACTGGGCCGTCCTGGACGAGGTGCTCCACATACCCCTCAGGATCACCAACCGTTCCGACACTTACGACCTTGTGCGGCTGGCTGAGAGCGCTGTCAACGGCATCATGGCCCCGATGACGATGCAGGAAGATGTTCCCCCCGGCGCCGTGCTGTATGCGCAGGCGAAGATACCGCTCAAGCGGACCGTCCTGCCACCGGAACTGGCCGAGTACCAGCACCTGTTTGACGGGCTGGACAATCTCCAGGCGCTGGGGATCTCTCAGGCCAGGGACGTTACGCTGCGGTTTGCGCTGGAGGTGAAAGGTGTGGATGGGTTTCCCGTGCGCCTGACGGCACCTCTTACCCTGACGGACCCCGGCATGGCAGGCTTTTTGCAGACGCTGGACACCGCGGGGGAGGAACTGTATCAGGCGGAAGGGGTCAGCGTCGTGCGGCTGAGCAGCGACCCCCGGGGAGAAATCTTCCTCGTCCGGAATACCGGACCACGAACCATCCACATCGCGACCTTCGGCCATGTCAAGGCGGACGGCGAGTATTACGCAGACAACATGCCCCTGAACATCACCGTCTCCCCCGGCGCGGCGGGGTACGCGAAGCTGTTCGGCTACCTGCCGGGCATTAAGCCGGACGCCCGCGAACTGACCTTCTACATCAACGCCATCGACCTGGAAGAAAACAGTCTGCTGGCGCGGTCGGACAAGATCACCCTGCTGTTCCCCGGGGAATGACATCCAACCGGAGCGGCGGGACCAGCCGCATGAAAACGAATCCAAGGTTCTGCATGGGCGAATCAGCCCTGAAGATAAATCAACGAAAAGGAGTAACACCATGAAAAAAACGTCTCTTCTCATCCTGGCGCTCCTGCTGTGCCTTGCCATGACCGTGCAGGCAACGGAACCCGCGGAGCCGGCGGGCCTTGCTGTCCGGCCGGCCGCGCAAACCAGGGAGGATGCCGTGGGCAACCGCGGCGGTACCGGATTCCCCCAGCCCAAGGATACCGTTCAGATTGAAAACGGCGTGTTCATCATCACCTCCCAGGGCATCACAGCCGAATTCCAGGTGCCCTTCGGCTGGATCGGCCTGACACAGGACATTTCCAAGCAATTGACCGATTACGCCCTCATGGAAAACCCGCTGGGCGTGTTGGACCTGCTGATTCAGAATGAGATCAGCGTGCTGGCGGTGGAGCCCCAGACCAACGCGAACATGTTCGCCTTCTTTGTCGCCGACGGCGTCAGCATGTTGCTCCAGGACCTGCAGATCCCCGAAATGCAGGCCATCGCGCTGACGACCTATGAAGGCGAGGCGGTCAGGGTCGGAGAACGCAGCTATGTCCGCCTGATCGAGGACGGGACGCTGATCTACTTCACGGTGCTCAACGGCGTGCGCGCCGGCTTCCAGCTGGTGCTCGCCGGCGCTGAGCCGACTCCCGAAGAGGAGGAAACCCTGGCGGTCTTTGTGGAGATGACGGTGTTCAGGCAATCCTGACGCGGCGATCCCTGGCAGGCATGACCGATACGGATGCCCTGGGCCAAACAGACTTTCAGGCATAAAGGAAAAGTTTGGCAAACTCCCGCGGTTCTGAACAGCCAGGCGCTCCCCCTTGATGCACGGATTGTGGTATGATAAGCACAGTACCAAGGCGGTCAGAATGAATAGGAGGGCAATTCCGTGCAGACTTGGGAATACAACTTCGTCGTCTTCAAACTCGAACCCGGCATGAGCGTCAAGGAGGTCATCCGGCTGGACCAGTTAAACGCAGCAGGCGCGGACGGCTGGGAGATGGTCAACGTCATGCCGCTGGGGCAAAGCTTTCTGATGTACACCTTCAAACGCCCCAAAGGGGAGGCGGCCGCGGCCAGGAACCAGAAGCAGGGCGCCGCGGCCGTCCAGCCTCGCAGCACGGTGCAGAAGGCCAAGCCGCGCGCCCTGAACGAGATTTCCCTGGAACCCAAGCCGCAGGCCCAGCCGCAGCCTGAACCGCAGGCTGGCATCAACGTGATGGACATCCTCAACTCCATCCTGGGCGGAGGGGACGGCTCGAACTGACATAAGGCGGATGACTCCGCGGGCTCCTTCCTGTGCGGAGGCGCCTGGTTACTTGTTTCCTTGCGGTTGCAGGGACGCTCCTGATGGCCTGCCGGTTTGGAAGCGCTTCATTGATAGCAGCCCTGATGAGGTTGACGATTGCCTCATATGGGCGAAATCCGGTATAAAGGTACAAACCTCTCTAGGAAGCCCGAAAAAGCGAAGTGAATCATTATGTTCCGGGCTTCTGTCAATCCGGTATAAACACGGTGCAAAGCGGGATAAACCGAAAAAACCCTGTTTAAACCCGATATAAAACCGGGACTGGAAGTTTGGGGACCCTCTGGAAAAACAGCAGCCTTCCTGAGCGCGGGGTTACGGAAGGCTGCGGCTGTCGATATGCTGTTTGTCTGAGTGCCTCTACAGGCTGCAGTTGCTGATGTTGAAGCAGCGGTTCCGGGCCGGGATGTTCTGGTCGATTTTGCCTTTTGCCATTTTAGGGACACGGCAGCGTGTTTCGGTGCAATAGAGCTGCTCATCGCCAGGATGTATCCGGGCAAACCTTCCTTTGATCGACTGAACCATTTTGCGGAGGGTTTTCATTTGGCTCATCTCCTTTTTCACAATATACCCGACTGAACCAAATCCAATATAATAAGGCACAATATTCGCCAATATCGCCATAGGACTTTCACACTTTCTCAATCCCCGCAATCTCTTCAGCGGGAACGGCCATCTGTCCATTGCTTCCCGGCGCGGCAGGGCGCTGTTTTGACACCGCTTTGCCTTTTCCTTACACTGACCGAGTATTATTCCATGGAACAGTTCCCCGCCGGCAAGCCGCGCGCCACCGGAATAAACCTGGGACGCGGAAAAGGAGAAGGGCATGGGTCTGGACACATCACTAGGCATCCGCATCGGCCGGCTGGAGCAGGGGCCGCGCAACCTGATCAGCGACGTGGCGGGGGTTTGGGTTGGGCACTGCACGCTGGACGAAGGCGCGGTGCAGACGGGGGTCACAGTGGTCCTGCCGCACCCCGGGAACACCTTTGAGGAAAAACTGCCCGCGGCGGCAGTGGTATTCAACGGTTTCGGGAAGTCAGCCGGGCTGATGCAGGTTGAGGAACTGGGGCAGCTGGAAACGCCCGTCGCGCTGACCAACACCCTGTCGGTGGGCATGGCCTGGACAGCGCTGTGCCGCCTCATGCTGGAAGGGAACCCCGGAATCGGGCGGGAAGCCGGCACGGTGAACCCCGTGGTGATGGAGTGCAACGACGGGTATCTGAGCGACATCCGCGGGATGCACGTCGGCGAAGGGCACGTGCGCCAGGCTGCCGAAGCCGCGTCGGAAAGTTTTGAGGAAGGCTCCGTAGGCGCGGGACGGGGCATGCGCTGCCACGGGCTCAAGGGCGGGATCGGCTCCAGCTCGCGCGTTTTCCGGGTCGCCGATGAGAGTTATGTCCTGGGCGCGCTGGCACTGTGCAACCATGGCTTGCTGGATGACTTCGTAATTATGGGCCAGCCGGTTGGCGGGAGGATACTGGAACTGCTCCGCCGCCCCGAGCCTGGGGAGGACAAGGGTTCCGTCATCATCGTGCTCGCCACGGACCTCCCGATGGGCGGGGCCCAATTGAAGCGCGTCGCCCGGCGGGCTCTCGCGGGGCTCAGCCGTACGGGCAGCAACATGGGCCATGGCAGCGGGGAGATCGCGCTGGCCTTCAGCACGGGCAACCGAATCCGGCCCATCGGCTTCTCCGCGTTCCGGCATGTGCGGGAACTGGACGAGGGGCACATCGACCTCCCATTCCGCGCCGCGGCCGAAGCGGTGGAAGAGGCTGTGCTCAGCGCCCTGTTTCACGCCGCGGCGGTCACCGGCCGGGACGGGCACCGGGCGGAAGCGCTGTCGGAATTGTTCAAAAGGCTCTGAAACGGCCTGGAAGGACAGTAAACCTTTCGCTTATCGTGCCGTATAGCTGCTTCGCCCACGGTGCAACTGATTTCCTGCCTGTGAGACTTGTACGGACATGTATTTGGCGTGTATTTATTGGCGCTCCCACAGACGGATATGAGCTGTAAAAATCACATTCCCCGGCTGTTCCTCATGCATCAGGCCGAATTTCATTGATTTCTGACCAATGGGGCTTCCTGTTGAAGGGACGGCGGGAAAGACCTGCACGTTTGACAGGCGAGTCACGCCGGGCTATATTCGCTCTGGAAAGACACAAGGAAGAGAATGCACACATTCGGACAATATCAATTCTCGTCTGGCCCGCCCCGGAGAAGAGCGGCAGGGTTGCTACAACAAGCGGAAGGCTGCAAGCGAAAGGCGGGTGCCGGATGAAAACGGTCGTGGTGTACAGGTCAAAAACCGGGACTGCAAAGAAATATGCCGACTGGATCGCCTATGAACTGTCCGCGGATATCCTGGATGAGATCAGCGCGAGGAAAAGCATGCTCTCGAAATACGACGCGGTCATTTTTGGCGGCTGCGTCCATATGGGCAGGATCCTGGGCGCAGGCCTGATCAAGCGGAACCTCGGTATGCTGGCCGGAAAACGGGTAGCCGTGTTCGCGGTGGGGGCGGCGGAGGCGACGGAAGAAACCGTCAACAGGGTGCGGGACGCCAATTTCTCGCGTGAACAGCAGAAGCAGTTCAGGTTTTTTTATCTCAGGGGCGGCTTTGATCTGAGCAAAACCCGCGGCCTGGACAGGGCGATGCTGGGGATGATGCAAAAAATGCTCCAACGGAAGAAAAAGGAAAACCTGACCGCTGACGAAGCGGACATGCTGGCGGCTTTCAGCGTCCCGGAAGAACACGTCAGGAGAGAGAATGTCGCGCAGATCGTTTCCTGTTTCAAACCAACCCAATAGTGCGGTATGACCCCTGAGATTCACTTCCCGGGCAGGACGCCCGGCAGAGGATACCTGGAACACTCATCAGAAAGGCAGGCGCCTCTTTGACTTTGGGGCGCCTCCCTTTTACACTCATTCCAAATCCGTCCTCAGGAGGGTCCGTTTGAGCAAGCTTCGTATCCCCAGGGGTTACGCGCCCCTGCTGAACCTGTACGAGACGCAGGAAGCCATCGCGCTGGTGAAGGAGACCTTCAGCGGCTTCCTGGCCAAGGCGCTCAACCTGAAACGCGTGTCCGCGCCGCTGTTTGTGTCTGCGGACAGCGGCCTCAACGACGACCTGAACGGCGTGGAAAGGCCGGTCAGTTTTGAGGTCAGGGACAGCGGCGAGCACGTGCAGGTGGTGCACTCCCTGGCCAAGTGGAAGCGCCAGGCGCTGAAGGACTACGGCTTCCCGCTGGGCGAGGGACTGTATACGGACATGAACGCCATCAGGCGGGACGAGGACCTGGACAACCTGCACTCCGTCTATGTCGACCAGTGGGACTGGGAAAAGGTCATCAGCCTGGAGGAACGGACGCTTTCCACCCTGACGCACGCGATGCAGAACATCACCACCGCCATCATCTGCACCTATGACCTGCTCAAATGGAAATATCCGCGCCTTCCGATGAGATTCAAGCACGACATGACCTTCGCCACCACCCAGGAGTTGGAAGACCTGTGGCCGGAGCTGACGCCCAAAGAGCGGGAGGACCGCTTCGCCAAACAGCACAAGTCCGTCGGCATCCTGCAGATTGGGGGCCCGTTGAAATCAGGGCAGCGCCACGATGGGCGCGCGCCGGACTATGACGATTGGAGCCTGAACGGGGATATCCTCTTCTGGGACGAACTGCTCTCCTGCGGCATGGAGCTGACCAGTATGGGGGTGCGCGTGTCGCCGGACTCGCTGCGCCGACAGCTGGCGATGTCCGGCTGCGAGACGCGCAGGGAGCTGCCCTTCCACAAGGCCCTGCTCAATGGCGAACTGCCTTACACCATGGGCGGCGGCATCGGCCAGAGCCGGATGTGCATGCTCCTGATGGGCAAGGCGCACATCGGCGAGGTACAGTCCTCCCACTGGGACGAGGGGACGCACAGCGCCTGCAGGCAAGCGGGGATCGTGCTGCTGTAGGGCTGATCCCAATAAACAGATTTCTCCTTTCACCGGTTTTTTTCTGTTTTTTTCAATGGCTCAGGCGCCTTTTGGCCGGCTTTACAAGGAATTCGCTGGATTTTTGTCGAACTTGACAGGGCTGTGAAGCCTTTGTTAGAATGCTGTTGTCCGGCTTTGCCAAAGGGGTTTGCCCCTTCGGGAATGCTGTTTAGATAAACAGGAAGCTTTCTATTTTGCGGGGTTGGGTCCCGTCTTGAACATACAGCTTGTGCAAACAACTGTTGAAATGCTGCTTGTCATCCTTCAGCGACTGAGCCGTACGGGTCATACCCGCGGCTTTTTTTGCGAAACCGGACAATAGTTGAAATTCGAAGTTAGAGAAGTCTCAAGAAGGAGGAAACGATGCCAACCATCGCTTGGATCCTGATCGTGCTCGCGGCCCTGGCCGCCGGCGCGTTCGGGGGATTCAGCTACTGCAGGAACACCCTTGAAAAGAAAGTCGGCCGCGCCGAAGTCTATGCCAAGGAACTGCTGGACGACGCCACCCGCAAAGCCGAAGAGAAGAAGAAAGAGACCATCCTGGAGGCCAAGGAGGAAGTCCTTCGCCTGAAGACTGAACTGGACAAGGAAATCTATGACCGCCGCGCCGAGCAGCAGCGGGCGGAGCGCCGGGTCGCCCAGCGCGAGGAAACCCTGGACCGCAAGCTTGACAACCTGGAAAAGCGCGAAGAACGCATGAACCTCAAGAGTGAGGAGATCCAGAAAAAGCTGGACGAGGCTGAGGAACTCAGGGACAGACAGGCGGGCGAGCTGGAACGCATCGCTGGCCTGACCGCGGACGAGGCCACCCAGGCCATCATCTCCCGGGTCGAGAAGGAGGCTTACCACGACGCCGCCGCCCTGGTGCGCGACGTTGAAATGAACGCCAGGGAAGAGGCGAACAAGAAGGCGCGCAACATCATCGCGATGGCCATCCAGAAATGCGCCTCCGACCACGTGGCGGAGACCACGGTATCCGTTATCGCCCTGCCCAACGACGATATGAAGGGCCGCATTATCGGCCGCGAGGGCCGCAACATCCGGGCGCTGGAGCAGGCGACGGGCGTGGACC
>CAZJCB010000031.1:0-16654 GCA_964544245.1 uncultured Christensenella sp. | reverse complement strand
CCTCGTTTTCATTACTATTTGTGCCGGTCGCCGCACCGGCATGGAGATTTGGATGCAGATTTTGGGGATAGATCCAGGCTTGGCGACGATGGGATGGGGCGTAATCAGGGCGAACAGGAACACCCCAAGTTTCATCTCATGCGGTGTCATCCAAACTCTTCCCGAAACCGCGCTGCCCCAGAGGCTGCTCCAGATAGACCAGGCTGTACGCGATTTATTGCAGATATTCCAGCCTGACTCCATTGTATTTGAACAGTTGTTTTTTGCCAGGAACGTCACAACCGCCTTCAACGTCGGCGCGGCCCGCGGAGTCGCGGTTGCCCGGTGCGCTCAGCACACTGAACGCTTGTATGAATACACCCCGATGCAAATCAAGCAGGCCGTCGTCGGCTATGGAAAAGCGGAAAAGCGCCAGGTCCAGCAGATGATCAAAATGCTGTTTAAATTGCCGGATTATCCGCGTCCAGATGACGCGGCAGACGCTGTCGCCGCGGCTCTGACCCATTACAACTCTGGTCGGTTCGCGGAACTGCACCTTATGAAATAGAGGCCAACGATGTATTCATTTTTAGAAGGCGTGGTTGCGGAAAAAAGCGGGAACGAGCTGGTGCTCAACGTCCAGGGCATCGGTTACCAGGTGATGTGCACCCTGAACGCCATGTCCGCGGCGCCCCCTTTGGGCGAGTTCACCCGTGTCTACACCTGGCTGAGCGTCAGGGAAGACGCGATGGAACTGTTTGGGTTTTCTTCCAGGGAAGAGCGCAGCATGTTTTTCAACCTGACCTCGGTTTCCGGGATCGGACCTCGCACAGCGCTGAATGTGCTCAACAGTATGCCGCTGAAGGACCTGACCCTGGGAATCCTGACTGAGGATATCCAGATGCTCAGCCGCGCGCCGGGTATTGGTAAAAAGACGGCGCAGCGCATAGCGCTGGAACTGAAAGACCGCCTGTCCAAGGATGACTTCGCCGGCGGCTTGTCCGGGCTGCCGTCGGGGAGCGCTGCCGCCATCGGGTCGGGCGTCGTCAGCGAGGCGATCCTGGCGCTGCAGTCACTGGGATACAGCCAGAGCGAGGCTGCCTTGGCTGTTTCAAAGGCACACCAGGCAAGCCAGGACGCGCAGGCGGACGAACTTGTCAGGCTGGCGCTTCGCGGGATGATGAAAGGATAAGGCATGCAGGACGAGCGTCTGATGATGGGCGGATACAAGGATGAGGACAGGGAGACCGATATGTCCCTGCGCCCGCGGACACTGCGGGAATATGTCGGCCAGGATGCTGTGAAACAAAACCTCAACATCTACATCAAAGCCGCGCTCAAGCGCCGGGACGCGCTGGACCATATGCTGCTCTACGGGCCGCCCGGCCTGGGCAAAACGACCCTGGCCTGCATTGTCGCGTCAGAAATGGGACAGAATATCCGTATCACTTCAGGCCCTGCCATTGACCGTCCGGGAGACCTGGCTTCCATCCTCACCAACCTCAACACCGGGGACGTCCTGTTCATCGACGAGATCCACCGCCTGTCCCGCGCGGTTGAAGAAGTGCTCTACCCCGCCATGGAGGATTACGCGCTGGATATCATGATCGGGAAAGGCCCGACCGCGCGCTCCATGCGTTTGGACCTTCCCCGCTTCACCCTGATAGGGGCGACCACCCGCGCAGGCCAACTTTCTGCTCCGCTCAGGGACCGTTTCGGGATGATGTTCCGGCTGGAACTCTATTCACCGGTTGAACTGACCCAGATCCTCAGGCGCTCATCCTCTATCCTTGGGATGCCAGCCGAAGAGGAGGGCATCGTTGAAATCGCCCGCCGAAGCAGAGGAACGCCCCGGATCGCCAACCGCATGCTCAAGCGCGTTCGTGACTACGCCCAAATCAAAGCGGACGGTCTCATTACCCGTCAAGTCGCCCACGAGGGTCTCAACCTGCTGGAGGTGGACGGACTCGGGTTAGACAAGGTCGACAGGACAGTGCTTTTGACCATGATCGACAAGTTCTCCGGCGGCCCCGTCGGGCTTGATACCCTGGCGGCGTCAACGGGAGAAGACGCGCTGACCATTGAGGATGTATATGAGCCTTTCCTGCTTCAACTGGGTTTTTTGCAGCGTACGCCGAGGGGCAGGGTCGCGACAAAAGCCGCCTATGACCACCTTGGCCGCGCTTTTATGAACCAAAAGGCAACGGACGATACTGCCCAGGTCGCTTTCTTTGATGAAAACCAGTGATTTTTCTTATCACCTCCCTGAAGAACTGATAGCGCAGACTCCGCTTGAAAAGCGTGATGAAAGCCGTATGCTGGTATGCAGCCGGGAAGAGCGGGCGTGGCAGCACAGGCGCTTCACTGATTTGTCTGATTATCTTCATCCGGGCGACGTACTGGTCCTCAACCGGAGCCGTGTCATACCGGCGCGGCTGCTGGGAGAGAAAACTGAATCCGGCTTACCGTGTGAGGTCCTGTTGCTCAAGCGTCTTGACCAGAGCCAATGGGAAGCCCTCGTCAAGCCTGGAAGAAGGCTGAAGGAAGGCACCCAAATCGTCTTTGGCGACGGGCAGTTGCGCTGCCGCGTCGAAAACAGCACAGCTTTCAGCGGCAGGATCGTTCGATTTTCCTATGACGGCGTGTTTGAGGAAATCCTGGATCGATTGGGACAAATGCCCCTTCCGCCCTATGTCCACGAGCGGCTTGTGGACAAAGCCCGATATCAGACCGTTTACGCGAAGGAAGACGGAAGTGCGGCCGCGCCAACAGCCGGGCTTCACTTTACGGACATGGTCCTGGATAAGCTTCGGAATAAAGGCATCCTGGTCGCCACGCTGTTGCTGCATGTAGGCCTTGGAACCTTTCGGCCAGTCAAAACGGACCTCGTCGATGACCATGTCATGCATGCTGAATGGTATGAAATCGGTAAAGAGACGGCAGGCATCATCAACAATGCCAGACGGCATGGCGGAAGGGTCGTCTGTGTAGGAACCACCAGTGTCCGCACACTGGAGACGGTAACTGACGCAGAGGGAAACGTGCACGCCGGAACTGGAACCACAGATATTTTTATCAAGCCTGGCTACATCTTCCGCGCGGCAGACCTGCTCCTGACCAATTTTCACCTGCCCCAAAGCACCCTGTTGATGCTGATTTCCGCCTTTATGGGCAGGGAGAACGCGCTGGCTGCCTATGCGGAAGCCGTCAGGGAGAAATACCGCTTTTTCAGTTTCGGGGATTGCATGCTCATTGGCAACGGACTGGCTGGAGGCATTGATGGATCACCTTGAGATGAGGCGCCAGACGCGAGTCCTGGTCATAGGCGGCATGAACATGGACATCCTTGGTTTGGCGGATGTCCCCTATCGCGAATTCGACTCCCTCACCGGTCGGGTCGAAATGAGGCCGGGCGGCGTTGGGCGAAACATTGCGCAAAGCCTCGCTGAAACAGGCCTGCAGGTCGAGCTGATGACCGTGCTTGGCAACGATGACAATTCCAGGATGCTGAGAGCATCCTGCGCACACTTTGGCATCAACCTGGATTTCTCGCTCCAGACGGATGCTCCCTCCCCTGTGTACCTGGCCATGCATGACCAGGGAGGTGAAATGCGTACCGCCATCAACGACATGCGTGCGTTGACACGTCTCAGCCCTTCATTCATCCGTGAAAAACTCAAGGAGTTATCAGATTGCCAGGCTTGCGTTCTGGACGCAAATCTCAGTGAGGATTGTCTGGTTTCCGCAGCTGAATGCCTTGACATTCCCCTCGTGGCGGACCCCGTCAGCGAGGTGAAATGCGTTCGGCTGAAAGCAATATTGCACAGGCTCGCGGCCATCAAGCCCAACCGGCTGGAAGCGGAAACGCTCACCGGAGAAAGCAGCCCTCAGAATGCCGCAAAAGCATTGATGAATATGGGCACAGAGCAGGTGTTTATTTCACTTGGCAGTGACGGCCTGTTTTATGCGGGTCCAAATGGGTCCGGATTCCTGGACGCGCCTGAATTGACCGTGGTCAGCGTAACAGGTGCCGGGGATGCGATGGCTGCCGGCATCACCCTGGGGATTGCCCGTGGGTTGGCAACCAGGGAAACCGCTGAACTTGGCCTCCGGTTTTCAACAGATTACCTGTTGCGCAAAAACAGTTCATTTCGAATAGACAACGAGGAGGACGTATGAACCAACACTTGCAGCTATCCCCCAGGGTCCGGGAAGCGCTCCACAGCAACCATCCGGTTGTTGCGCTTGAAAGCACCATCATCAGCCATGGGATGCCGTACCCGCAAAACGTTCAGACTGCCCTTGACTGTGAAGCGCTGGCCAGGAAACATGGCGCAGAACCTGCCACAGTCGCGGTCATCGGCGGAAGACTCTACGCCGGGCTGACCGAAGAGCAGATCGAATACCTTGGCAAGACCGGCCATGGAGTCAGAAAGGCCAGCCGGCGCGACCTGCCGATGATGGTAGCGCGGGGAGAGGACGGGGCGACTACAGTAGCCGCGACGATGATCATCGCCGCGATGGCTGGCATCCGGGTCTTCGCGACCGGCGGCATCGGCGGCGTGCACCGCGGCGCTGAAACCACGATGGATATTTCAGCGGATTTGGAAGAGCTGGCCATGAGCCCTGTCGCTGTGGTATGCGCCGGCGCCAAGAGCATCCTGGACCTAGGGCTCACGCTTGAATACCTGGAAACAAAGGGAGTGCCTGTCATCGGTTTCCGGACAGCCGAACTTCCGGCTTTCTTTACCGGCAAAAGCGGCTTCAAGGTTCCTGAAAGTGCAGACAGCCCTGAGGATATCGCCGCAGCCATCCGTGCCCAGCGTGAGATGGGTTATCCTGGCGGGATGCTGGTTGCCAATCCCATCCCGGAAGAGTTCGCGATGCCGCAGGAAGTGATTGACCGTGCCATCAACCTTGCTTTGATGGACGCTGAATCTCAGGGCATTACCGGCAAGGAGGTTACACCTTTCCTGCTTGCCCGCGTGGTGGAATTGACCGGCGGGGACTCCCTGAAGTCAAACATCCAGCTGGTATTCAACAATGTCGCCCTGGCCGCGAGGATAGCCAAAGCAATTTAACACAGGAATAAAACCGCCCTGTCTGCGGAGCGGCTTTTCTTTATGGCATTCAAACTTTTAGAAATTAAAAAGCCGCAGTCCGCGGCGTTTTGCTCCGTCCTTTTTAAGCCTGGACTTTGTTGAGCGCTTTGGCCATGCGTGCTTTTTTACGGTTGGCGGTGTTCTTGTGAACAACGCCTTTCACAACGGCGCGATCCAGGGCGGAGGCTGCTGCGCTTAGCTTTTCAGGCGCCGCCGCCATGTCATTGTTCAACGCCAGGGTATATTTCTTCACAGCGGTTTTCACCCCCGTTTTTACCATTCGGTTGCGCAGGTTCTTTTTCCTGTTTACCCGGACGCGTTTTTCCGAAGATCGGATGTTTGGCAACTCTCTTCACCTCCTGCCCTGCCAGTTCAGCAATAATGATATTAACACAAGCCCAGACAGTCCGCAAGCGATTTTTTCAGTCTGGAATAACCTGCTGTCCCCTGGAATACCAAATTTCCATATGCCGCAACTGCCCGGGCCTCCATTTCTTGCGTCGCCGATGAATTCAGTGTATATTCAGACTGGCATTTTCTTGAAATGCCAGCCATTTTTGTAGTAAAGACCCTGGAAGGAGCTGTTGAGCCGATTGTCAGTCCCTTTGGAGGCATTTGACACCTGCGTTTCCTTGTTCGGTCTGCATGACCGGAACATTCAATTGATTGAAGACGACTTGCAGGTCGCCGTTCACCTTCGCAACAATGCCCTGCATGTAACCGGTGAGGAAGAGAACACGCGCGTAGCAGAGCGGGTGATCCTCGAAATCCTGCAGCAGCTGCATGCCGGGGAGAGCATGGATGAGACCCGGATACGTTATCTGATTTCCCTTGCCCGGCAGGACCGCCTGGAGCGCCTTGACGGGCTGAATCATGACGCGGTCGCCTTTACCTACCGCGGCCGCCGGATTGTCTGCAAAACGGAAGGCCAGCGTTCTTATGTGGAAGCCATGCGCACGAACAGGCTCACCCTTGCTGTCGGCCCCGCCGGAACCGGGAAAACCTATCTGGCAATGGCGCTCGCCGCCGTCGCTGTTCGCAGCAAAGAAGTGGAGCGGATCATCCTTACCCGCCCCGCTGTCGAGGCCGGTGAAAAACTGGGGTTCCTGCCGGGGGACATGGCACAGAAAGTGGATCCTTACCTGCGTCCGCTGTATGACGCGCTGTATGAAATCATGGGCATGGAAGCCTATCAGCGCATGATGGAGCGCGGCACCATCGAGGTGGCCCCGCTGGCTTTCATGCGTGGCAGAACGCTCAACGACGCCTTTATCATCCTGGATGAGGCGCAGAACACCACACCGGAACAAATGAAAATGTTTCTCACACGCATGGGCAGGAACGCGCGCTGCGTCGTGACCGGCGATCCCTCACAGATTGACCTGCCCAACGCCAGGCGGTCGGGCCTGCTGATCGCGCTGCAGGTACTTGAGAAGGTGGAAGGTGTCAGCATCGCTCGTCTGACCCGTGAAGATGTCGTCAGAAACGACCTGGTTCAGAGGATCGTTGCAGCCTACGAAACCTATGAGTCAGGATCTGGCCGGGATGCATGAGATCTCCTTTGGCAAGCAGAACAGGAACCTGAGCGGGCGCATCAGCAGCCTGTACACGTTTACGCGCTCCCGAGGCTTCGCACAGGGGCTGATCGTCGGTTTGGGTTCCCTGCTATGCCTCCTGATTTTTATCCTGACTGTTACCCCGAAACGTTACAACCTTTTCATCGGCATGGTGCCAAACCAGACCATTGCCGCAAGCAAAGACGTTGTGGATGAGTTGACAACGCTCAAGAACCGGGATACCGCGGCGGCGGCAGTGACACCGGTTTATCACTACCGGGAAGGCGTGACCGAGGAGGTTATGGCCAACCTGGACGCCGTCTACGCAGAGATGACAGCGGTTCGCCAATATGCGCAGTCCCTGCCTGATTACAGCCCCAGCCGCATGTACAGCGAGGATGAGTATAAGGCTGCCCGGGACCTCATGCGCCTTGTAAAACTGCAGGACTTCCAGCTGGCCACACTCATGAACGCGGGCGTGGAAGGGTTTGAGGAGATGTTCGCCGCGCTCAGGCCGGCTATCCGCAACACCATGCAGGGCAACATTACCCAGGGGCAGGAAGCGATTGCCATTACCGGCATTATGCAGGTTGTGGGCTTCAAAACCAGTGTCAGCCTGCTGCAGAACGTGGCTCTGCCTGTTTTGCGGACTATTGTCAGGCCCAATATGGTGATTGATGAGGAAGCAACCGAAAGCGCCAGACAGACCGCATGGGAAGCGTTGGAGCCGGTCGTTTACAAACAGGGGCAGAATATCGTCGTCGCGGGCGAAGGCCGCATCCGGGACAACCAGATCGCCATGCTCAACAGCCTGGGCCTGCTCAGTGACAACTCCATCGATTACGCGATGTACACCGGCGCTTTCATGCTGGTCATCGCTGTGCTGTCCCTGACGGCGCTCTTCCTGCGCTTTTTCAACCCTGCCGTGTTCGGCGACCTGAAGCGCCTGCTGGTCGTCTACTTTACCGCTGTCCTGGTTCTGGCGCTGAGCCTGGCCGCTAAACAGATTGGGCTGATCTACCTGGCTCCCCTGGTGCTTCCCTATATGCTTCTCACAGTTACCATCGGTATCCTACCGGGCATCGTCCTCGGGTTATCCACTTCGGTGATCGCTTCCCTGATGCTGACCAGCGCCGGGAGCGCCAACATTGATATGGTCAATCTGCTGATCATGGGTATTTTTTCCGGAGCGCTCTCCGCCCTGCTCCTCAATCGGAGATATCAGCGTTCCTTCATCCTCATTGCCGGCGCGCTGGTCAGTTTTTCCAGTTTTCTGATCATCCTGGCCATCGGGCTGATGACCAGCATGTCGCTGAACAGTGCTCTGGACAAGGCGTTGTGGTCTCTGATGGGCGGAGCGGTCAACGCGCTGCTTTGCCTGTCGCTGCAGCCGGCGATAGAGTCGCTGTTTAACCTGCCCACCCCCATGCGTCTGTTGGACCTCACCAACCCCAATCATCCCCTGATGCGCAGACTGCTGCTGGAAGCCCCCGGAACCTACCATCACAGCATCATCATCGCCAACCTTGCTGAAGCCGCTGCCGAGGCGATAGGCGCAAATCCATTGCTCGCGCGGGCCGGCGCATATTTCCATGACATCGGGAAATTGAAAAGGCCCCTTTATTTCAAGGAAAACCAGATCGGAACATCCAACCTGCACGACACCACTGACCCGAAAGTTTCCGCCGCCATCATCATCTCCCATGTCCGCGAAGGCCTGTCAATGGCGAAACAGCATCGTCTGCCCCAGGAGATACAGCAAATCATCTCAGAGCATCACGGGAACTCCCTCGTCGTTTATTTTTACCAGAAGGCAGTGTCAGAAGCCAACAGCGACCCTGTGGATGAGCAGTCATTCCGCTACGACGGCGAACCGCCCCGGTCAGCAGAAGGCGCGATCATCATGATCTGTGACACCGTAGAAGCCGCGATCCGTACCCTGTCCAACCCGACGCGGGAGGAAATACTTGCCTTTATTGAGGAACTGATCAAGAAAAAGGTTGAAGCAGGGCTTCTCGACAGATCCCCCCTCACCCTCAATGATTTGAGCATGATCCGCGACAGCTGCGCGACGGTCATTTACGGAGTGTTCCACGAACGCATCGAGTATCCTGCCGCGCCAGACAAACTGCCCCCTGCCGAACGCCTGCTTGCGCACATCCAACATCTGCGCAGGCCTGGGAAGTTATCCCCTGGCCAAACGGAGCAGGCGGCCGGTATCCTGACGAAAACAGTGACAGGGAGCGCAGACGGTACAGCAGCACCCGTCAAGGCGGTCGTCCCCCCTGATCAGGGAACGGAGAAACCTGACGACCCAACGAATGAGCACACCAGAAAAAGGCCGACATGATTGAAATTTTCCGCGAAGCGGAAACCCCGATGGGCGATGACGACATCCAATTATTCGCCGATGCCTGCATCGCCGTGCAGCGCATCCAATCCTCCTGCCTGGCTTCCCTCACACTCACAGATGATGAGGGGATCCGCAGATACAACCGGGAGTGGCGGAACCTGGACCAAGCGACAGACGTGCTCAGTTTCCCCTCCCTCCCACTGTCCCCCAAGGAACCAATCACGGACGGTCATCCCCTGCTCCATGAGTCCTGGGACAGCGAAACAGGCGCTTTTTTTCTGGGTGATATAATCATTTCGGTGCCAATGGCCCGGCGGCAGGCAGACGAATACGGCCACAGCCTCCGGAATGAACTGCTCTATCTCCTGTCACACGGGCTGTTTCACCTGATGGGGTATGACCACCAAAATGAGGAGGATAAACGCAGGATGCGTGAGATGGAAGACCTTGCGGTGCAAACGCACGCGCAAAACAATACAAGCGATGAAATGCTGCTCCAGGCAGCCCGACAGGCCAGAACGGCAGCTTACGCCCCCTATTCAAACTACCGTGTCGGTGCGGCGCTGCTGGGTGAAGACGGCAGGGTGTATACCGGCGGAAATATTGAAAATATCTCCTACGGCCTGACCAACTGCGCAGAGCGCACCGCCCTGTTCAAGGCAGTCAGCGAAGGCCAGAGGACGTTCAAAACCATCGCCATCGCTGCGGATGCCACCGCTCCCTGGCCTTGCGGAGCCTGCCGTCAGGTTTTAAGTGAGTTTGCGCCAAAGCTGAAGGTTCTCATCACCTGGGGCGACGGACAGCGAAGCGAAAGCACACTGGACCGGCTGCTGCCGAACAGTTTCCTGCATTTTCAGGAGGATGCCAATTGACCAGCCAAAACCAACCTGTTTTCCGTTCCGGCTTTGTAAGTATCGTCGGACGCCCCAATGTCGGCAAGTCTACCCTGCTCAACGCGCTCATTGGGGAAAAGGTTGCCATCACTTCCCCCAAGCCGCAGACCACGCGCAACCAGATCATCGGCATACACAATGGCCCCGCCCACCAGATCGTCTTTGTGGACACGCCTGGGATTCACAAGCCCCGCACCAGGCTGGGCGAGTATATGGACAAGACCATCCAGGACGCGCTGAAAGCCATCGATGCCGTCATCATCATGGCTGACGTTTCCAGGGTCGACCCGCGGGAAAGGGATACCATCCGAGGCCTCGCCCAGGGGAAAATCCCCCGTTTTCTGGTCCTGAACAAGATCGACCTGGTCCATCCACAGCAATTGCTGCCAGTGATTTCCGAATATTCAGGAGACGGTTTCACAGCGATTCTGCCCATGTCCGCGAAGACAGGGGAAGGCCTGGACCTGCTGATGGAGCAGCTGCTCTCCTGCCTGCCTGAGGGGCCTCGCTATTACCCGGAAGGGCAGTGGACCTCCCAGACTGAGCGGCAGATTGTCGGGGAGCTCATCCGAGAGCAGGCCTTGTATGCCCTTCACGAGGAAATTCCCCATGGCATCGGTGTTGAAATCCTGTCCATGAAAGAACTCAGCCCGAACCTGACAGAAATATTCGCTGATATCTACTGTGAACGCGCTTCCCATAAAGGCATGATCATTGGAAAGGGCGGCGTTATGCTGGGCAGGATCGGTACCAAGGCGCGCGAACAGATTGAGAACCTGCTCAATACACACATCAACCTCAAACTATGGGTCAAGGTACGGCCGGACTGGCGGAACTCCCAAAACGACCTGAAAACCCTGGGTTATTCGGAGTAAGCCCGCATGAAGAGACGTCTTTGCAGCATATCCCTTGTTATTTTAATCCTGTTCTCCTTCTTTTTTCCCCCTGTTAAAAATGCCCAGGCTGACGAAGCGGGCAGTTTGAATAAATATTCCTATATGTTTTTCGGTACCTTCGATACGGCCATCACCCTCATCGGTTTCGCTGAAAACCAGCAGGCTTTTGATACAGCCGCCGCGATGGCGGAAGAACTTTTCAATGATTACCACCGGCAATTCAACCAGTATTATCCCTATGAAGGCATCAACAACCTGTTCTATCTGAACCGCAACGCATCTGTGGCGCCTGTAGAGGTCCCTGAAGCATTGTTCAGCCTGATTTCATGGTGCAAAGAGATGCAGCCAATGACCCGGGGCAGGGTCAATGTCGCCATGGGCGCCGTCCTCTCGCTGTGGCATGATGAGCGAGACAACGCGGAACTGGACCCGGAGAACGCGGAACTGCCGTCAATGGAAGCCCTTCAGGAAGCCGCGGAACACACCAGCATGGACGACGTCATCCTGGATGAAGCGGCCCGTACCGTGTTCTACCGGGACGAAAAACTAAAACTGGACCTGGGTGCGGTGGCGAAGGGATACGCAGCCGAACTGGTGGCCCAGGCCTTGCTCGGCGGCGATATGCCGCATTTTATCATCAACGCCGGCGGCAATGTGCGCGCCGGCCTGCCGCCTCAGGATGGCCGGCAGAACTGGGGCATTGCAGTGCAGGATCCTGACGCGGAGTACACTCTCAGCACGGACACCGGGGTTCTGGATGTGTTCTACCTGTATGACCGGTCCGTTGTCACCAGCGGTGATTACCAAAGGTATTACACAGTGGATGGCAAACGATATCACCACCTCATCTCCCCGGACACCTTGATGCCCGCGGAGTTTATGCGGTCTGTAACCATTTTCACCCAGGACTCGGGATTCGCTGACCTCCTTTCCACCGCCGTATTCCTCATGCCCTTTGAGGAAGGCCTGGAATTTGTCCTCTTACTGGAAGGTGTGGAAGCCATGTGGGTGCTCAATGACCGCAGTATCCATATGACCCCTGGAGCGGAAAAAGCGGCCCACTCCATGGGAGCCGGGCCGCAGTAAACTTCAGGGGTCTTCATCAGGTTATTCTTTTGCGATAATCAATGGAACAAGCATTTCCCTCCTGGTCAGCCCGGCATGCATCCCGACCAGGGGATGCTGCATTTTTCTTTGGTTCAGCGCGCGGTCGCCGACCGCAATCGCGATATAGTCGCCCAACAAGTCCATCAGTCCCGGCATCTGCAGCCCTGTACCGAACAAGCCCCTGTCAACAACCTCCCGGCTGCCCGTCAGCAGGAAAGCTTCCTTCCCAAATGCATCCGTAAACGCCCTGGGAAAGCTTGATTTCAACTCATCTTTTACATACAGAACCGCTGCGCGCGGTTCCATCACCGGCGGGCGCACAAGCATCCCCATCAGTTCAGGGTGATCCTCCACATAGACCGGCAACGTGTCAACCAGACCGTGGTCTGCTGTGACAATCAGCAGGGTGTCCGGCCCAAGGCCTTCCGCGAGTTCCTGTACCTGACTGTCAAGGCAACGCAAAACTGCGTTCGTTTCCTCGCTATGGATACCATACCGGTGCATGGTCGAATCCGGTTCTCCATAATAGGCATAGACATAGTGCTTCCCAGGTTTAACGCAGGCTTCGTGCACGCGTGAAACGATCTGGGGCATGTCTTCGGCGATAATCTGGTCATGTGCGGAGATTGAAAGGCCTTCCGCCCTGCCGCTCCTGGTGACCATTTCCGTGACAGTGCTGCGCAACGGCATGAGCGTTGAGGCGATGTGCACGTCCGCAGCCGGCTCCCCGGAAAACTGAGCCCGGTTTGTGAAGATGTCGACGCTCTTGTCATATTCCTTGAAGTACAGCGTCCAGCCCAGCCATCCATGCTCAACCGGGTTCATGGCGCTCCTCAGGCTGGTGGTCGCGGCCGTGGTCGTTGACGGGAAAACGGCGGACAAATCAGTTATCCGCCGCTTTTTCAAGAAACCGTTTTCCGGGAAAACTTCCTTCAGCGTCTCTGACCCCAACCCATCCAGGATGAGGAGAACGACGTTGCGGTACCCTCTGTTCAGATACCGGTCAAGTTCCGGCAGTGTCGGATGCCTGGGTAAGATCCCATAATGGTAAAGGATTGAGCAAACCAGGTTGCTGGCGCATCGGCTGTAGTCCGGCCAGACTATTTCAACTGAGCCGTTCAAAGAGTTCCCCTGCCAGCGCAACCTGCTCCCCGACAAGGCGCAGGATCTCCTCGTTTGGCACGGTCTTTTCATTCAGTTCCACTTCCGCCGTCCGCCAGCCTGATGCCAGCACGTTATCCACCGCGGTTTTCAGGCAGTCGCCCTCCCGACTCAGGCGAAGGCTGTGCCGGACCATGTCCGCGCTCGCGTAGAGGATAGCGAACAGGCCGGCTCCGCCGCCTTCCCTGGCTGGCTCAAGAGCATACAGGCGCCTGGTTCCTGAAAGATAGGTTGTAAAGACCATCGCTTCCGCCCCGCAGAGGAAAGCGGTCAGGCTGCCAAGAAGATTTGTCATGGGGGCAGAAGCCAGTAAGACCTGGTTTTCCAGAAGTCCGTGAAGCCGTTCGTCGACCGCCTCTTCCGGATTCAGCACGGGAGGGGAAGGAATAGCCGCGTACATCGCGGCCTTCGCAGCGGCGTTTTGCCAGGCTGCTTTATCCTCAGCGGGCGGGACAAGCATCAGCCGTCCGCCGGTTTCCCTTGTGTGCGCGCAGGCAGCGACGGCCGCCTTGCTCAGCTGCGCTTCCGCGCGGGACAGCGGCCACATCAGGGTCCCCTTTGGCTGTTCCCCGCTTTTCAGCCTGCTGAAGCCTTCAGGCAGGTCAAACCGCTTCTGGCCGGCAAAGCATGCCATTTTTTTTCCGAGTTGTTCAAGCGCGTCCCTGCTGCCAAAAGCAATGACAGCATCGGACTCAAAGGCGGCGGAGAGGACGTCTGCAGGAATTTCCTTGCCGAGCACTGCCTCCTTCATCACCAGGCTGTGCCCGAAAGCGACCGCCAATGAAGAAAGAGCTTGCTGCGATGCGTGAAGGTCTTCCCTGAAACGCTCTTTTTCAGCAAGCATGAGGACTTTCGCGCGCATTCTTTACTCCCAATCCACAGGGTAGCCGGTCACGGCATATTCCAGGCCTTGTCCGTTGCTAAGCAGCATATTGACCACGTTGTCAATGAGTCGCTGGTCTGTGAAAGGCGTCGGGGCGAAATCATTGTAGTCCGTTTTTGAAGAAATCCTGCTGGGAATGATGCGGAAGGAGTCTGTCGCCGTCTCCCCGTCCCTGATATTGAAGCGTACCTGGAAAAGGAAGGTGCTCATGTCGCTGGGCTTGTTGTTGCCGGCAAAACTGAAGTTCCCCAGGGAATAAACAATGTACTGGCCCTTGTACTCCTCTATGGGGTTGATCCGGTGGCTGTGGTGCCCCAGCACCAGGTCGGCTCCCGCGTCAATGGTCAGCCTGCCCAGCTTGACCTGGTTGTCATTGGGCTTGTAATCCAGCTCATCGCCCCAGTGATAGCTGACGATGACGATGTCGTTTCCAGCCTTGGCGCGGGCCACGTCCAGCGGCACCTGCTCAAAAAGGCCGGGGTAACGCCCGTCAAAGGTCTGGTAGGACAGCATCCCGATGCGTACCCCGTGCACCTCATATACGCCCAAGGTCCTCGCATCGCTCCAGACAATCCCCGCCGTATCAAGTATCGCTTTGGTCTCATTGAGTCCTGTTTCGCCGTGGTCCATGACGTGGTTGTTTTCCAGCGCGACTGCCTCAATGCTGCCGCCTTTCAGCATCTGAACGTATTGCGTTGGCGCGGAAAAGACAAACTGGTTGTTGGTCTTATAGACCGGCGCCGTTGTCAGGGTGGATTCAAAATTAACGATGGTCATATCATCGCTTTCCAGGATGTCCCTGACGTTTCGGGTGATAAAGCTCAGGTCACCTTCCTGTTTCTTCAGTTCTTTTTCAAAAATCGAGTCCCCGCGCTTGCGTACATCCCCGCCGATGGTCATATCCCCGCCCGCGGTGACAAGAATCTGAATGGTCCCGTCCCGGAACAGTTTCTCAGGCGGAACCGTCGCTTCCGGTGCGGCGGAGGGTACCGGTGTCCATAAAGGCGCTTCCGTCGGGATCAGTTCCGGGCTCAAGGCGATGATGGACACCTCTTCGTCGGCGAAGGCGACGGGAAGGGCGTTGGTCGAAAACAGGAACAGGGCAATCAGCATCATGCTGAGTTTTCTCATGGTTCGTCTCCTATAGGTTCGCCACAAATGAGGAAATACGGTCGAAGGCTTCCAGAAGTTTTTCAGTCGCCGTGGCGTAGCAGCAGCGGATGTGCCCCTCGCCGCTGGGCCCGAAAGCGTTTCCAGGTACGCAGATGACGTGTTTTTCTTTCAGCAGCCGTCCACAGAATTCCTCGCTGCCCAGCCCTGTCTTCCTGACCGAGGGAAAGGCATAAAAAGCGCCTTTTGGCTCAAAGCAAGGAAGGCCCATTTCGGAAAACGCACTGAACATCAATCTGCGGCGCCTGTCATAGCTGTCGCGCATGCGCACAACCTCAGCATACCCGTTTTCCCGCCCCTGTTTCAGCGCGTGCCATGAAGCAACCTGGCTTTGCCGGCTGGCGCACATGATGGTGTACTGATGAATACGGGACACCGCGCGGACGATGGGCTCAGGAGCGCACAGGTATCCCAGGCGAAACCCGGTCATGGCGAAAGTTTTGGAGAAACCGCTGATGACCATCGTTCGCTCCCGCATACCGGGCAGGGTCGCGATCGATTCCTGATGAAAGCCATCGTAACATAACTCGCTGTATATCTCGTCACACAGGACAAAAAGGTCGTGCTTTACCGCGATCTCCGCGATAACCTGGAGTTTCTCCCTGGGCATGACACCGCCGGTAGGGTTGTTGGGATAAGACAGGACCAAAACCCTGCTCCTAGGCGTGATGAAGCGTTCCAGATCGTCCGGCCTGAGTTCAAATCGTTCCTCAACGCAGGTTGGTACCGACACCGGCGAGGCGCCTGCGAACAGCGCGCAGGCCTGGTAGCTGATATAGCAAGGTTCGGGTATCAATACCTCGTCCCCCGCCCTGACCAGCGCGCGCATCGCGATGTCAATCGCTTCGCTGGCGCCAACGGTGACCAGAACTTCATCCTTCGGCGAATAACTCAGGTGGAATCGGGTCTTCAGATAATGGCAAATTTCCTCCCTGAGCGGCTGGATACCCGCGTTTGCCGTATAGGAGGTTTCTCCGTCCAGCAGGCTGTCAATCGCCGAATTACGCACAGGGAAGGGCGTCACAAAGTCCGGCTCGCCCACACCCAGTGAAATCGCATCCTTCATCGTGCCCGCGATGTCAAAGAAGCGCCTGATGGCGCTGGGCGGCACCGCGCTGACAGCCGGGTTGATAAAGCGTTCGCTCACGGGGATACAGTCAGCCTCCTGTCCGCGTCAGGCATATCAAAAACAACGCCGTCCTGTTTATATCGTTTCAGGACGAAACTGGTGCTGGTTCCGGTCACTGTCTCAAGGGGGCTCAGGCGCTCGGACACAAACTGCGCCAGTTCTTTCAGTGTGGGCGCGGCCACCTGGATCAGCAGGTCGTAGGCGCCGCTCATCAGGTAGAGGCTGCGGACCTCCTCAAAACTGTTGATCCGCTTGGCTACGGCGTCAAAGCCGAAATCCCGCTGCGGGGTGACCTTGACCTCGATCATCGCTTCCACCAGGTTGCGGTCCGCCCTGTCCCAGTTGACGACAGGCCGGTAGCACAGGATGACGCGGTCCCGCTCCAGGGCGTCGATGGTTTCCCCAACCTCCCTGACGTCCATGCC
>CAZJCB010000030.1:0-17082 GCA_964544245.1 uncultured Christensenella sp. | reverse complement strand
GCGCTTCCTGCCCTATGAGCGGCGCAAACGCTTCGGGTTCACGGCGGATACCGTCAGCGCGGTGAAGGAAACCGCTGGCGGCGGACAGCCGTAGCCCTTCATCCTGTACACCTGCAAAACAAAAGGCCTCCCGGCCTTTCAGTTTTTATGGGTCAAGGATATAAATACCTGATCCGGGGGTATGGGGGATGAAATCCTCCATGCGCTCCCAACGCATATTCCGCGCCCTTACTTCTTCTTCGTTTCTTCCGGGAACAGCCGCCTGAGCAGGCCTTCCAGCGCCATGCCGTGGCGGGCTTCGTCTTTTGCCATCTCGTGCAGGGCGTCGTGCATCGCGTCATAGCCCATCCCGCGCGCCGTCTCGGCGAGGTCCCGCTTGTCGCGGGACTCCTGGGCCTCGGCTTCCACGCGCAGGGAGAGGTTGCTTTTCGTGCCGGGGGACAGGCTCTCGCCCAGCAGCTCGGCCAGGCGCCCGGCGTGCTCCGCCTCTTCCATCGCGATGCGGGTGAGGAGGCTGGCCGCCTCGGGATACCCCTCCCGGTCGGCCGCGCGGGCCATGGCGAAGCAGAGGCCGACCTCCCGGCAGTCGTTTTGGAACCGGTCCCTGAGCTGCTTGACCACCTTGGGGTCCGTGCCGCGGGCCAGGCCGACGCCGTGCGTGTCCGCCCAGGTGCGGCCCTGTTCCAGCAGCTCGAAAAATTCCTTGCCCACCTTGCAGACCGGGCAGATCTCCGGGGGTTCGTCGCCTTCAAAGATAAAGCCGCAGACCTTGCAGATCCATTTCATATCGCGTCGCTTCCCCCGGTCAGATAAAGTGTTTGCGGATAAAGTCCGGCGCCTCGGCGTCGTCGCAGCTTACCGAGAGGACAAAGTGGAGGTTGCGCTTTTCACCCAGGCTTTCCAGGTTCCTGAAAAACCATTCGGTTTGAGCGGGCGTGACGGCAACGAGCTTGAGGAAGGCGTCGACGAAGATGGTCGTGACGTCGAAATTCTGCGCGAGCATGCCGCACAGGAAGCCGTAGAACATTTCCGGGCTCTTGATGCCGTACTCGCCGGCGTTGACGAAGCGGATCTCATGGCGCAGGTCGAACATGTAGCGGTTGTCGTCATCGAGAAAGACCACGTCGCCCTTCTGGTCCTTGATCGCGTCGTTGGCCATATCAATAATCCGTTTGGTTTTGCCGGAGCCTTTCTTGCCGTGGATGACTTGAATCATGGGAACATCCCCCCTTTATGAGTTCTGGTCAATGGGAGTATACCACACGCGCCGGGCGTTTGCCAGCCTGCCTTCAGCGCGTCCTGGGCGCTCCGCCTTCGCGGAGCAGATCGTCGAAATTCAGCCGTTTCGCCCGGCGGGCGAGGGGTTCGCGGCTCAGCTTGTCCTGGCGGCAGACGCCCTTGAAATCGCAGAAGGCGCACTCGGCCCGGCCGGAGGCGTGGAAGAGCGGGGCGCGGGGGATGAGGCCGGAGAAGATCCCCTCGGCCAGGCGCTTCGCCGCATTTTCCGCGGCATCCATCAGCTGCCGCAGGCCTTCCGCCGTCAGCAGGCGGTCGCGCTCCAGTGTTTCGCCGCTCTTGTTGACGTAGTTGGAGAGGCTGACGGGCGGGTCGCCCGCGTCCATCAGTTTGAGCACCTCCGGGTCGCCCAGCAGCACGCCGGAAAGGCGGAGCTTTTCCCGGCCCTTCTTCACCGCCTCCTTGGGGGTCTCGGCCCTCACCACCGGGTCTTTCATGGGCTGGTAAAAAGCGCCCGCCGGCAGGTACCCCTCCATGAGGCGCAGCGCGGCTTTCAGGTAGAGCAGCAGCTGCAGCTGCGCGCCCGCGGCCAGGTCGGAGGCGTTGAGCGCCGTGCCGCCGGTCTTGTAGTCCACCACCCGCAGGTAATCCCCGCCCTGCAGGCGGGCGGCGTCGATCCGGTCGATGGTGCCGCGCAGGGTCAGGGTTTCGCCGCTGTGAAGGGCGATCTCCATCCCCGGCAGGCCGCCGTCCATGCCAAAGCGCAGCTCGGCAAAAGCGGGCCGGAAAGCGGACTGCGCGCCGCCCTCGGACAGGGCCCAGGCCGTGCGCCGGCAGACGTCCTTGAAGGCTTCCGCGGCCTTCCTGGCCCGCGGCGTGTCCGCCCAGGGCCCGTTTTCCCAGTCCGCGGTGAGCTCGTCCAGCGCCCCGTCCATGATCGCGTCGCTCTCCTCCCGGGACACCTCAGGCCAGGCGGGATGGCCTTCCAGGCGCCGGACGTAGCCCTCCATCGCCGCGTGGCAGAAGCTGCCGAACTCCGCGGGCTCAACGCGCCACTCCTTGCGCTCCTGCGGCTTCAGGCCGTACTGCACGAAGTGGCGGAAGGGGCAGCCAGCGTAGGTCTCCAGCCGGGAGACGGACACGGTCCTGCGGTAAAACAGCGCGGCGGAGATGTCTTTGTCCAGCCGCTTGTCCGGGTCGTCGCCCAGGAAGGCGGCCTTGACGGCCCCGGCCTGCGGCGCCCAGGCGGGGTCGCCTTGCAGCGCCGCCCAGGCCTCCCGCCAGGGGCCTTCCATCTCCCCGCTGAAGAGCCGCAGGGCCACCTCGTCCAGCGCCGCGGCGGGCGCCAGGGGGGCAGGGTCGCGCAGGCCGCCCACAGCGCCGCCCTCCTCGATGAGGCGGGGAAAGGTCTTCTGCAACCGGGCGAGCTGCGCCAGCGCGCCCAGGGGCTCGCCCTGCTCGCTGGAGAGGGCATAGCTCAGGTACAGCCTGCTCGTAGCCGAAGCGGCCGCCTTCCACAGGTCCAGCCCCTTCATCATCTCCCGCAGGGACAGCGGCAGGTTCATGCGGGTCTTGAACCGCTTTTCCAGGTCCGCGCGCTCCCTGTCGCCCAGCAGCGTCTCGTCCTTCAGGTTCAGCGCCCCGTTGTTGAGCCCCAGAATGAACACGGCCTCAGGCTTTCGCGTCATCAGCGCGCCCAGGGTGCCCACCTGCACACGGCGCTCCCCCGGGGGCAGGGTGGACAGCTCCGTCATGCTCAGCCCCTCGCGCAGCCAATCCGGGAAGCGGGCCATGGGGATGCGGTCCTCCCCCAGCAGTTCGTCCATCTGGGTGAGCATCCCGCAGAGCTTGTCCCACACCTGGCGGGTGCGGATGGATTCCTCCTGCATGCCCTTTTCCTGCAGGGTCTTTTCCAGCCGGATGATCTGCCCGTGGGCGTCCAGTTCCTCCAGGAAGGCGATGACCGCACGGACGGAGTCCGACGCCTTGCCCGCCTTCGCCAGCGCGTCCCGCAGCGTCATGAGGGGCTTTACGGCCTTCGCGCGCAGGGCTTCCAGTTCGCTCCGTTCCGGCTCTTCGCCCCGGGCGTTGGGCTGGGTCCAGCGCCTGCCCTTTATGCCGCAGCGCAGCGCCCAGTTTTCCAGGCGGAAGGCCTCCTCCCGCGTGAGCGGGGAGAAGGGCGACTTGGCGTAGCCGATCATGTCTTCCGGGCGCCAGGCCGCCGACTGGATGCAGGTGAGCGCGTCCAGCAGGCAGCGCACCAGCGCGTGGGCCAGGATGGGTTCCTTGACCGCCAGGTAGTGGGGCACGCGGTAATCCTGGAACACGCCGGGGAGGAGCAAGGCATAGCCTTCATCGGCCAGGATGACCGCGATGTTCTCAGGCTCCGTGCCCGCGCCCAGTTCCGCCTTGATGAGCGCCGCGGCGCGCCGGACCTCGTCGTGCGGCGTCCTGCCGGCGAACAGCCGCAGGCACTCGGGGGAGCCCGGGAAAGGCTCCGGCTTCATGCGCAGCAGGTGATTGGCCAGGTGCGTGAGCGCCGCGGGTTTCCCGGCGCCGTCGTCGGCCAGGCGTTCTGTTTTCCAGGGGAGACCCAGCGCCCGCAGCGATTCCTGGAAGCGGACGAGGCTGCGGCGGACGGGCTCGAAGGCGTCGCCGTCCGGCGCGTCTTCCCCCTCCATGACCAGGGCGACGGTCATGTCCCGCGCCCTGCCGGCGCAGGCGGCGAGGACGCGGATGAGCGGCTCGGAGAGCAGGTCGAAGCCGAAAACGAAAAAGTCCGCGCCGCAGAACAGCCCGGACGCCCCGAAGCGGCGCAGCAGTTCGCGGTCCCCGCCCTCCCGGTCCATCAATTGCCCGGCGAGCAGCGCCTCATATTCCCCGTACAGCCGCGCCAGGTCGCGCAGCTTGGGGTCCTCCGCCTCCCCGGAAAGGGAGAGCAGCAGGCCCTCCGGCGTGACGCCCGCGCCTTTCAGCTCGCCCACCGCCTCGGTCAGCTTGTGCGCGAGGCCGGCCTTTTCCTTCGCCCCGGCGTAAAAGACGAGGTCTTCCCGGGCCCTGGACAGGGCGCGCGCCATCGTCATCAGCCGGCCGCGCTCGTCGATCACGGGGCGCGGGTCCCTGCCCGCGCGCTCAAAGACGTAGTTGGAAAAGCGCGAGGGGGACAGCACCTGCAGCCTGAAAAAGCCGGGTACGTGAAGCGCGCTGAGCGCGTCGCGCTCGGCCTGCAGCGTGTATTGCTCCGGCACCAGCAGGACGCATTCGTTTCCCCTGTGGTACGCCGCCTTCAGCCGCCCCGCCAGCGGTTCCCACAGGCCGCCGCGCCCGGTCAGAATGTTGATCATGCAGCCCCTCCCCGCCTTATTGTAGCACAGGATTTACCGTTGCCCAACAAAGCCCCCCGCCCGGGGACAGGTGGAGGATATGGAAAGCGCGGGCGGCGTCCGGCCGGGGCTTATTTCACGACCTCAAAATCCACTTTGTTTTGCTGCGCGTAGGCGTGGGCCGCCGAGCCTTCGACGACCTGAAGGACAAAGCCGCCTTCCCAGACGGCGAAAGCGCCCGTGCCGATCTCCGTGACTGAGGGCGGGACGTACAGGCCCTTCAACTCCCCGCAGTTGCGGAAGGCGTCCTGCCCGATGCGCTCCAGCCCCTCGGGGAGGGTGATCTTCTCCAGCGCCGCGCAGTTCATGAAAGCCGCGTGGGCGACGGCTTTCGCGCCTTCCGGGACGGCGGCCTCCCTGGCGGGGCTGGCTGGCGGCCAGGCGAGGAATTCCAGGCTCTCCCTGTTGTACAGGGCGCCCTGCGGCGCGGAAAAGCGGGCGTTCGCCACGTCCACCTGAAAGCCGGCGATGGAGGAGCAGTTGATGAAGGCGTAGGCCATGACCGTTTCCACGGACGCGGGGATGCGGCAGGACTGCAGCCGGACGCACCAGTAGAAGGCCGCGGAACCGACGGTTTGCACGCCCTCCGGCAGGTCGGCCCGGACGAGGCTGTCGCAGCCGCTGAAGGCGGCGGTGCCGATGATCCGCAGGGAGGGCGGCAGGACGACCTGTTGCAGTTGGTCGCAGTCGACGAAGGCGCGCGCGCCGATGGTCTGCGTCCCCTCCGGGACCTGGTACTCCGCGCCTTCCCGGGCCGTGGGGTAGGCGGCGAGGGTCCAGGTCGCGTTGTTGAACAGCACGCCTTCCCGGCTTTCGAACACGGGGTTGCCCTTATCGACCAGGATCTCCCGCAGCGCCTTGCAGGCGGAGAAGGCGCCGTCGCCGATCTCTGCCACCCGGGCCGGGACGGCGACGCTTTCCAGGCTGTCGCAGCCCACGAAGGCCCAGGGCCCGACCTTTTCAAGCGCCGGGGGCAGGAGGATCCCTTTCAGGGCTTTGCAGGAGGTGAAGGCGCGGTCGCCGATGCGCCGGACGCCCTCCGGCAGCCGGATGGAGCGGATGAAATCCAGCTTGCTGAACGCCTTGTCCCCGATGCCGGTCACGGGGAGCCCGTCCAGGCTCTCCGGGACAAGCACGTCCTCCTCCTTGCCCGTGTAGCCGGTGATGACGGCGCCGCCGTCCTCGCCCAGGACGTACAGATACGGCCCGCTGGCGTACATTCCCAGGGGAACGGATGCCAGCGCCCTGGGCAGATTCGCAAGGAATACGAGCGTGACGGCCAGGATGATGATCTTCTTCATATGACGTTCCTCCCTCCCTGACAAAACGGCTCTTTCACGGGGTCCGCGCTGACCGCCGGTCCGCCGCCCCCGGGGCCTGCCGGAAGAGGGGGTTTGCCCGGGCAGGGGATGAGCCGGACGGTCTGTTCGATACCGACAATGACATTTTAGTCCCGCGCGGGGGAGCGCGCAAGCCGCCTGGCGCACTCTACGGAGCGTAGTTTGCCCCCGGCGGTCTCCGGGTGTATCGTTCAATTGCCGCGCGGGCGGGCTGAAAGAGGTGTTTTATGGGAAACTACGTCACCGGGGAAACGATCCGCTCCCTGAGGGAAAAGAAGGGATACACGCAGAAGGCGCTGGGGGAGATCATCATGGTCAGCGACAAGGCGGTGTCCAAATGGGAGACCGGCCGCGGGCTGCCGGACGTGACCCTGCTGGAGCCGCTGGCCGGCGCGCTGGGCGTGTCCGTCGCCGAACTGCTCTCGGGCGAGCACATCGTCAACCGCAACCGCGCGGGCAATATGTCGCGAGGCGTCTTTTACGTCTGCCCCATCTGCGGCAACGTGCTCTTTTCCACCGGCCGGGGCGCTTTCAGCTGCTGCGGCGTCAGCCTGCCCGCCCTGGAGGCCGAGGAGGGGGAGGGTGAGCATGAGATCCGCGTCGAACAGGTCGAGGACGAGCATTACGTCAGCCTGTCCCACCCCATGGACAAGGCGCACCACGTCTCCTTCCTGGCCCACGTGACCGGCAACGCCGTGCGCATCGTCAAGCTTTATCCCGAAGGGGACGCGGCGGCGCGGTTCAGCCTGGGGCGCGGGGGAAGGCTGTATGCCTTCTGCAGCCATCACGGGCTGTTTTATACCAAGCTCAGCCATTAACGCTTCGATTGGTATACGAAGTTGAAGCGTTTTCATGATTATGGACCAGGTTTTCTTTCTTTTCCCCTTGGGGTAGAATAGGGGTGAAGAAACCGGAGGTGCGCCCCTTGAAAAGACTGCTCTCCCTGCTGTCCCTGCTGCTGCTCGTCCTTCCCCTTACGGGGCTTGGCGCCGGGGAGCCTGCCCTTTCCCCGCGGGAGGATTTCATCTCCCGGATGATCTTTACCGCGCGGGAGGAGTTTGACGCGGCGAACGGCCGGGCGCGCAAGGCCGCCAGTTCCAGTGACATCTACATCTGCAAAAACTTTACCGTGTACATGTTCCGCGAGCACCGGGACGCTTTCCGCATGGCGGAGTTCCCGGAGGCGAAGCTGGTCATCCCGGACAACCTGCCCCGGGAGGAGAGCAAACCCTTTGTCTACGGCGCGGCGTGGAAAGACATCCCGCCGGAGGCCGGCAACCCCTTTTATGCCGCGGCCACGTTCCGTTATGACGCCGGGCTCTCCAGGGGGGAGAACAGGGAGCTGGCCCGGGCGTTCATGAAAGAGGCGCGGCGCGGGGATTTCTTCCAGATGGCTGCCAACTATTACTACGGCGTCGGCGCGCACAGCCTGGTGTTCACGGCGGATTATGACCCGGATACGGACTCCGTCACCTGGACGGACTCCAACATGAAGGGGGAGAAACGGGACGGCGTGCGCTACGGCTACATCCAGTTCGGCGCGGTGAAGGGGATCGACTGGTTTGTCGACGCCTTCTGCCGCAAGGGCTACGGCGCGACGATCTACCGGCTGAGGGAAGACATCGTCTACGCACCTTGAACAAGGAGTTTTCTCCGTGAAGGCGGCACACGGTACGCCTGTCGCGGAGACTTAAATCCATCCGGGATTTTACGCCGGATATGTCAGGCTTCAAGTATATCAAAACATCAGAATGACCGCGATGGACAGGGGTGGATATCCTCCTGGTACAGGCTGATCCATTCAGAGACCGTCGGCCAGACGCCCTCCAAGGGTCTGTTTGTTGCCTGGTAAAGGCGGAAAGAGGGCGAAAACAGGCCGGGGGTACCCCATTCATCGCCCTGGCATGACTCGTTGACTGCGCGAAATACGGGATGGAATCATCCGGACAGGCCGGTGTCCTTGATTTTGAATCTTCGAGGTACTTTTCCTTGACGGCTTCCATTCTTTGATGGTCATATTGCTGTTTCAGTATTCGCAGACCTGCTGCTGTCAGGTGAGTTGGTTTGCCCGTTGGTTCAGTATGCAGAGTTCCATGGGAGTTAACTTGCTCATTTGGACTGGTCTTCTGATGTCTTAAGCATTCTCAAGTGTTCTTGAGGCTTCTTGAGATCTTGTCCTGTGGAATTCAAGAGACAGGAAGATGTGGTCAGGTTTACGCTTACAAATCAAACGGCCGTCCCGGCGGCGAGCACATTCCTCTTCATCCGGGACTGCTGATGAGAGAGCTGGATGGGATGTGAGATTCCTCTGCGATGTGAAGTGTGCCGGTTTTAGGGGGTTTTGTGTCAATGGTGTGTCCGTTTTGCGCCGAATTTCAGAAGCTTGAGAGCCCTTGATAATGCTCGCTTTTTGGGGGTTTCACGGAGGTTTTGTGTCAATTGTGTCAGTAGTGGAGGGTAATATTTTTGAACTGTACCCTATAAATCGGACAGGGAGAATTTTTGTAACCCTCTGTTTCGGGCGCGCCTGTTTTTAGGAACCCCATTGTTTTGGACAGTCTGGTTTGGGACCCCTTCAAATCTGACAGTTTGGATTTAAAACCCTTGGATTCGGACACTGTGCATTTTCTTTTGTTTAGCGATGTAAACAAAAGTAAGTGACTGAGCAGGAACATGCTAAATAAATGTGAAATATACGTCGTTTTCTATCAGCACTACCCCAAATACCAGAAATACAGCCTGAGTTTATAAAGGTCGCCTCTAAAAAACTCAAGCAAGCACCGGGTAGTTCAGAAATCGATAATTTTTCGAGGTTCCCTTAAGTTGAAATATTAAGAAGAGATAGCTATGTGAGATTATCCATGCATTAAGTGCAATATTGGACGTGAGGATTATTTGGATAGGAGAATTTATCATTTACCATTTGATCAGCAATATGACCTTACAAAGATATCAAAACCCGGAGAGTTCTTTGTTTTAACTGTAGATGAAGCAGAAAAGGCAGGTTTCAGACGTTCAATGAATTGGAAAAATGACCAGAATGATTTGTAAATAAACAATATTGCATCGTTTGTTGGTTGACAATACGATAAAGTCATAAATCATCCCCTGTTGAGTCGACTGCGTCTCCAATACTACCTTTGTAAACTTTATACTCGGGAATACTGACACAATTGACACAAAATCCCCTCGAAACCCCCAAAAAGCGAGCATTATCAAGGGCTCTCAGGCTTCTGAAATCCGGCGCAAAACGGACACACCATTGACACAAAACCCCGAAAACCGGCACAGAACCCCTTGGGTTGGCGCCTTCATACATGGGACCGTATCCCTGCCTGTGGATCTTATGCCGCTTTCAATTTAACATAAGGGAAACCTGACACAAAAGGCGCAAAACCCCCTCGAGAGGGTCAATCAGCGAGGTTTATCAAGGACTCCCGGGCTTCGGACATCCGGCACATAATCCGGGCGAAATGGACACAGAACCCCTCAGAACCGGCGCAAAACCCCCGGAAGCAAGGAGGCGCCGGGACCGGACGGGAATAACTGCGGCTTAATGGCCCCGGGCCTGTTTAGATGAACATGCCCCTCTCCCGCTTCCCTGTACCAGGGGTAAAATTCTACACGCCCTCCAGGACACATCCGGCGCAAAGAACCTTCCGGTACCCAAAAAAGTGGGCCCTGTCAAGGGCTCTGGGCCTTTTTGCGATGGACACAGGGCTGGACGCGGCCGGCGCGGACCCGCCTTTGGTCAATGGTCAGATTTCAGCCCCGCGCCGCACATGGTGATCAGGCAGTCTTCCGCGACGCCGTTTAGCTCACAGTACTGCAGATAGGCGGCGTAGTTCGCCGCTGTCGTGTGTTCGCAGTAAATGCCTTTGCGTGCCAAAGCGGCCCTCGCTTCCAGGATCTTCCCCTCCGGCGCATGGATGAACTGAACGTGGTATTTGAATGCGTACGCAAGGATCTCAGCGCCGCGCGCCGGCGATCCGATCGCGATCCCCTCCGCAAGGGTCGGGCGGGGGACGACCCGGACAGGCTGGTCTTTCCCCTGCGCGGCCGCCCGGAAGAGGGGATCGCAATTCTCGCTTTGAACGGCAAGGATCCGGGGCATTTGTGAAATGACGCCGCTCTTTTGCAAATGCTCCAGCGCGTGGACCGCGCCCAAAAAGAGCGTGCCGTTCCCGACAGGGATCAGAAGATGCTTCGGGATGCGGTGGAGCTGCTCCGCTGTTTCATAAACGTATGTTTTTGTACCTTCGTAGAAAAACGGATTGTACACATGATTCGCGTAGTAGACGCCTTCCCGCTCAACTTTTTCCCTGCAGACGTCCGCGCAGTGGTCACGGGTTCCGGGGACAATCATGCACTGCGCGCCATGCGCCCGGATCATGGCGATCTTTTGGGGAGATGTCCCCTCCGGAACGAAGATCTCGCAGCGGATCCCGGCTTTGCCCGCGTAGGCGGCAATGCTGTTCCCCGCGTTCCCGCTGCTGTCCTGCACCACATGATCAACGCCGATCTCCCTGCAATGCGACACCAGCACGGCGGCGCCGCGGTCTTTATAGGAAAGCGTCGGCATCAAGTAGTCCATTTTCAGCAGCACGTTTTCATCAAGACGGACAATTGGCGTCATCCCTTCCCCAAGGGAGATATCCCGCCAGACATCATCGCCGACCGCCATGAACTTCCGATAACGGAATATGCTCCATTCATCACGGTCGATCTCGGCGAAAGAAAATACGGGGGGAGAAAAGTCCAGGTCCCACAGTCCGCCGCATGGACACTTGGCTTGCCGCGTATCCGCGGGAACCCTTTTTCCGCAACTGGAACAGATAAAGTCCATGTTGTTCCTCCATTTCCGCAGCGGTCTCGATCTCTGCCATTGCCCCGTGACGAAACTCTCCTGCGGGAATCATGGCGCGGAAGAAGTATTAGTTTCCCGTCCAGACCCTTGAATGCTTGCTTTCAACGGAAGAGCAGCAAGATCGGAGCGTTAAGCCCGCACGTCACAGCTCGCGGGATGAGAGCGCAGGCCGGGGCGACGCCTCAACGCGAAAACGGGAAAGCCACGGCGGATGTGAGCGCTCCTGTTTCTGATGGTGTCAGAAACGGTTTAGCGCCATGGCATCGGCAGGATCCCTTTTTCGCGGGCGGCCGCGATACTCATCCAGTAGTAGTCAGGCTCGCCCGCGTCCAGGTGGGGGAACATCGCCTCGTACGCGCGCGCGCCGGCGTCCACGGCGTCGGTGAAATCCGCCCACTCAATCATCGTGGTCTCAACCGCGTAATACTGCGCGTTGACGCCGTCCATGCGCACCACGACGAAGGCGTGGCCAGGCACCTTGATCACCGCGGCTTCCATCTCCAGCGCTTCCACGGCGGAGGCGAAGAGGAGCGTCAGCTCGATGCAGTTGCCCCCGCGCTGGTCCAGCACCTCGGAAGGCATGCGGATGCGCTGGCTGGAATTGGGGCTGAAGGTCAGCATGGTGCTGACGTATTTCAGGGCGTAGTCCTGCTGCGCCCGCCAGATGGCCTGCAGGCGGTCCCAGACGCTGCCCCCGCTGTCCAGTTCAAGCCCGCCGTAGCCGTTGCCCATCTCCCCGACCTCCGTGTAGTCCGCCGCGGCGCGCAGCAGCTCCTCCACGGCCGGGTCGGTGGGCGTGATCCAGGCCGCCCAGAAATCCCAGTTCTCCTGCGTGGTGTACCCTTCGATCCACACGTGGTCGCGCCGGGAATACAGGAGCACGTCGCTGCTGTTGCTCAGGAGCAGTTCGTCCTCCCCCTCCTCGAGCTCCCAGACGGAGATGCGGAAGCTGCCTGTTCGCTGGGAGTTCAGGCGCTCGACCGATTCCGGGATGAGGCGGGGGTTCTGCGCAAGGGAGACGGAACCATAGGGGGGCACGGTCACAGTGGTCGACGCGGTCGTGGTGTAGCCCTCAATCTCCGACTCCACCAGCAGGGCCACCTCCGTGTCCCCCGTGTTCCGGACGTCCACGTTGACAAAATCGTCGATCAGGCTGCCGTAGAGGTGATACAGCGCCGTGACCAGCCCATCGTCCACCTCGCAAGAGATCTCCAGCGGGGAAACGGACTCCGCCGGTGCGGTCCGGGCGGAAACGGCGGGGGACAGGACGGCCAGCCAGGCCGCGGCGGCGAGGGCCAGGAGCTTTTTCATGTGCGTGCCTCCGATGCGGTGCGCAAAAGGGGAGGGGGTAAAGAAACGCCTGCTGTCAAGCGGAAGATAGCACCCGGCAGGTGGCGTGTCAACAGGGCCGGGCACGGCGCCAAAACCGACAAAATACATCGCCCTTGTTGACAATTCCGCTGCCCCTTGTTACATTAAACAGACAACGCCCGGCAATGGCGGGAGAGGGGGGCCCTGGAGATGGACAAGGCGGCGCGGATGCCTATGGAGATGCATAGCGGTCCCCGACTGTGCCGTTTGTGACGCCGGGCTTTCAGCAGGAATCTTGAAGCCGCCTCGCAAATGCGCGGGGCGGTTTTTCTTTAGGCCCAAAGGGAGAAAGGGGTTCAGGCATTGACAGACATCGCGGCGCCCCAGTTTGAGCTGGTCAACGTCAGCAAGACCTTCGGGCAGGACGGCAAAGAAGGCGTCCACGCCGTGCGCGGCGTGTCGCTTCGGATAAACCGGGGAGACATCTTCGGCATCATCGGTTTTTCTGGCGCGGGGAAGTCCACCCTGGTACGCCTGATGAACCTGCTGGAAAAGCCGACCGCGGGTAGGGTCGTCTTCCAGGGGGAGGATTTGACGGGCCTTCAGGAGAAACGGCTGCGCGGCATACGCCGGAAGATCGGGATGATCTTCCAGCTGTTCAACCTGATGGCCTCCAGGACGGTGTACGGGAACGTCGCCTACCCCCTGCACGGCGCGAAGATGAGCAGGGAAGAGAAGGACGCGAAGGTCAGGAAACTGCTTTCCACCGTCGGCCTGAGCGACAAGGCGGACGCCTACCCCTCCCAGCTCTCCGGCGGGCAGAAGCAGCGGGTCGCCATCGCGCGGGCCCTGGCCAACGATCCCGGCGCGCTCCTGTGCGACGAGGCGACCAGCGCGCTGGACCCCCAGACGACGGGGGACATCCTGCAGCTGCTGCGAGGCCTGAACCGGGAGCTGGGCATCACCATCGTCCTCATCACCCACGAGATGGCGGTGGTCAAGGAGGTCTGCAACCGGGTCGCGGTGATGGACGGCGGCCGCGTGATCGAGGAAGGAAGCCTGTACGACCTCTTCGCCAACCCCCGAGAGGAGGTGACGCGCCGCTTCATCGACACGACCATCAACATCCGCAAGGTGGAGGAGATCCTGGAAAAGGACCCCGGGATCCTGGGCGTCCTCCCCGGCGACGTTGTGGCGCGCATTGATTTCAAGGAGGGCAGCACGCGCCAGGCTGTCATTTCAGCCGTCTCCCGCCAGTTTTCCGTCGACGCCAGCATCGTGTTCGGCAATGTGGAAACCGTCGCGGACAGGCCGCTGGGGACGCTGGTGGTCTCCTTCCGGGGGGAAGGGGAGAACATCGCCCGCGCGTTTGACTACCTCCGGGCGCATGACATCCGGATCGGGGTGATGCACCGTGCCTGAACAGATCACGGCCCTCTTCCCCAACGTGGTCCGGACCTTCCCCGAGCTGCAGAAGAGCTTCCTGCAGACGCTGGAGATGGTGTTCGTCAGCGCCGCCTTCTCAGCCCTCTTCGGCATCCTCATCGGCGTGCTCCTGGTCGTCACCGCGCAGGGCAGCCTCTTGCCCAACCGCCTGGTCCACCAGTTCCTGGACAAGACGATCAACGTGTTCCGCTCCGTCCCCTTCGTCATCATGATCGCCCTGCTGCTCCCGGTGACCCGCCTGGTGTCGGGCACCTCCGTGGGCACGAGGGGCGCCATCTTCCCCCTGATCGTCGGGACTGTCCCCTTCTTTTCCCGCCAGGTCCACGCCGCGCTGTGCGAGGTCGACCCGGGTACGGTGGAAGCGGCGCAGGCCATGGGCTCCTCCCCGCTGGAGATCATCTTCCGCGTCTACCTGCGGGAGGGCCTCCCCGGCATGATCCGCGGCGCGGCCATCACCGTCGTCAACCTGGTCGCCCTGTCGGCCATGGCGGGCTCCGTGGGCGGCGGCGGCCTGGGCGATTACGCGATCCGCTACGGTTTTCAGCGCTCCATGGTCGACGTGACCATCGTCACCGTGATCATTCTCCTGGTGCTCGTGACGCTCATCCAGTCCCTGGGCAACACGCTGACACGCAGGTTGAATCGATAGAATACAACAGGAGGTACCGCCATGAAGAGAACCCTCGGAATCCTGGCCGCCCTGATCCTCGCCCTCACCTGCCTGTCCCCGCTGGCCACGGCTGAAACGGTCAAAGTGAAAGTCGGCGTCGTGGGCGAGAACAACGAGCAATGGGAGCAGGTCATCATCCCCGCGCTGAAAGCGGAGGGGATCGAGATCGAACTGGTCAAGTTCAGCGACTACATCATCCCCAACCAGGCGCTCGCGGACGGCGAGGTGGACCTGAACGCCTTCCAGCACTACAACTTCATGAACAAATGGTCCAAGGAGCACGGGGTGGAACTGGTCGCCGTCGCGGAAACGCTGATCGCCCCGCTGTGCGTCTATTCCCAGAAGATCACGTCCCTTGACGAGGTCAAGGACGGCGACGGCGTCGCCATCATGAACGACGTGGTCAACGAGGCGCGCGCCCTGCGCATGCTGGCGGCGACCGGGCTGATCACGCTGCGGGAGGACATCACCGAGCTGGCGACGGTCGCCGACATCACGGAGAACCCGAAGAACCTGAAGTTTTTTGAGGTGGAAGCCGCGATGACCGCCAACCTGCTCAACGACCCGCAGATCGCCTTCGGCTTCCTCAACGGCACCCATGCCAAGGACGCCGGGTACACCAACGACCGGGCGCTGCTGATGGAGCAGTATGACCCGGAGAACCCGGACATGCGCGGCATCATCAACGTCATCGCCGCCCGCGCGGACAGGGCGGACGACCCGGCCTTCGCCCGCATCGCGGAAGTCTACCGCTCCGACGAGGTCAAGGCCTTGTTTGACACCGTGTACAAGGGCGTGTACATCCCCGCCTGGCAATAGGAGTTTGGCGGATGCCAAAGAGGAAGGGAGCCCGAGGGGGCTCCCTTTCCGTTCTTCTCAGAAGAACCGGTTCAGTACAGGCTGTAGGTCTCCTTTTCAAACTCGGCGATGAACAGGTCCAGCTTGCGGATCCTCGGCTCCGCCATGCGGATCGCGGCGTCCAGTTCCAGCAGCGCCGCATAGTCCCTGCGATGTTTGTTCAGCGCGGCGAGCGCCTTGCGCATGTCGTTGGGCTGCTTGGAGAAATCCCGGGCGGCTGCGATGAACCCGAGGTAATCGACCGCGTCGGCGTTCCTGAGGAGGATGGTCTCGTTCGCCTTCCCCTGCCCCCGCTTGTCGTGGAAACGGACCGCTTCGGCGACGATCTCCGCCCTGTCGCCCCGGATGCCGTAATCGGAGGTGAAAGACGGCATGAGCTTGGCGGATTCCTCGGCGTGGTCAAAAGGGCCATCCGGCCTGAAGGGCTTGAAGGCGCCGATGTCGTGGAAATAACAGGCGAAGAGGAGGACGTCCCCGTCCACGGCCAGCGTCTCCATCTCGGCCAGCTTTTTGGCGATGGCATGCGTGCGCCTGGCGTGGTTCATCAGATAGGTGCCGCCCAGGGCGATCAGTTGCTGCTGCATACGGTCTGTGTTGAGCATAGGGATCCTCCTTTCCCGGCCTCAAATGCCTGCCCCGCCGCCAATTCCGGGCACCGGGGGGGTCTGAGGAGCCTCTCCTTGTGTTGCCGGGGATCTCTCTTCCCCGGTCAGTGCGTCATGCGGTATTCATCGTTCAGAACCGGAGAGACGGTCACGCCGGGTAAACGGTCCGGATTTACGGTTCATTATACAGAAATATGAAAATTTGTACAATATCCGAATTTGTGTCGGGCTGCTCCTGTTCCGGCGCCCCGGCGCCCGGCGGCGCGCTTCCCCTAAATTTCGCCGCAGGGCTTTACAAGAACTATTGTTCCTATTATAATCGTCCCGGAAGGAGGGACGAAGCATGGCACTGAGGACTTACGTGAAGGTCTGCGCGGAAGTGAGCGAGGACGGCAAGGTCACCCCGCTGCGGCTGACGTTCAAGGGGCGGGACTATGAGATCGACAGGGTGTACGAGGTGGGCCAGGCGCACGCCGTAAACGCCGGCGGGAACGGGATGCGCTACACCATCCGGATCGGCGCTCACAAAACCTTCCTGTTCAACGACGAAACCCGCCGGTGGTTCGTGGAGGAGAAGCTGCCGGGGGAGATCCCGCGCGTGGCCGGGATGATTACCCCCGATTATTCCTACACCTACCACTTCTGAGCGTTCTCCGGCTGATCCCGGCCGGATGGAATTGACAGGGGCGCCCGCCGCGCCTACAATGAACCGAATCCAGAAAAAGGAGGTGGCTCTTCATGGATGACGGCGTTAGATGCGAGTCTGCCGAAGGCGTCCCGTTAATACGGCGCGTCCATGGCGCGCCGCCTGAATAGGGGCCCCTTCCAGCCCGCGTCACCTGACGTCGCCGGACCTCTTTCCCACGGAGACTATTTTTTCGTGCGAACAGAAAAAGGTGAATGGAGGTGATTCCCGTGGATTGGGAAAAAATCACAGGCCGTTTGGACAGGCTGCTGGATGACGGCCGCCACAGCCTGCTGCGCGGCGCGCTGATGGTGCTCAACCCGGTGGACATCGCGGAATACATGAAAAAGCTGGACCGGGAGAAACTGCTGGTGCTCTTCCGCGTCCTGCCCAAGGACGTTTCCGCCGACGTGTTCAGCTTTATGGACCAGGACCAGCGCCAGGCGCTGGTGGAGGGGATCGCGGACGCCGAGATCACGGCGCTGATCGACGACCTGTTCGTGGGCGACGCGGTCGACTTCCTCGAGGAGCTGCCAGCCAACGCCGTCAAGCGCGTGCTGGGCAACACCTCCCCGGAGACCCGCGCCATCATCAACCAGTTCCTGAAATACCCGGACAATTCCGCCGGCTCCCTGATGACCATCGAATACTGCGAGGTCAGCCCGGAGATGAACGTGCGGG
>CAZJCB010000029.1:3593-17964 GCA_964544245.1 uncultured Christensenella sp. | reverse complement strand
TTCGCCAGCGAGCAGCGCCTGCTGCAGCCCGGGCAGACCGTTGTGACCCCGGACCCCGGCAAGGTGCCCGCGAACTACCAGTTCACGGGGCCCGCGGAGCAGGCGGTCACCGTGGATGCGAACGGCGCGAACCCCGCCACCGTCAGTTTCAACTACCAGCTGGCCGTCCAGCCGGCCGCCGTGACCGTCCGCTACCTTGACCAGAACGGCCAGGAGTTCGCCAGCGAGCAGCGCCTGCTGCAGCCCGGGCAGACCGTTGTGACCCCGGACCTCGGCAAGGTGCCCGCGAATTACCAGTTCACGGGGCCCGCGGAGCAGGTGGTCACTGTGGATGCGAACGGCGTGAACCCTGCCAGCGTCACTTTCAATTACCAGCTGTCCGTCCAGCCGGCCGTTATCACCATCCATTACCAGGACGGGCAGGGCAACCAGGTCGCCGACTCGGCGCAGGTGACCCTGGGGGCGGGCACGCATACAGTCCTGCCCTCGCCGAACAACCTGAAACCCAACCATGTGCTCTTTAGCCCTGAGCAGTTCAGCATAACGGTCGACCAGTACGGCGCGAACCCAAGCATGGTGACCTTCATTTACAGCCCGGCAGCCCAGGCGTCCAGCGTCACCATCCATTACCGGGACGGCCAGGGCGGCCAGGTTGCCGCCTCCCAGCAGAAAGTCCTGGAGCCCGGCGTGCACGAGGTCTACGCCCAGCCCGAAGGCCTGGTCCCGGGTTACACCCTGACGGGGCCTGACGTCCAGAGCGTCAGCGTGGACGTTTCCGGCGCGAACCCGGCGGAAATCGTCTTTGTCTACAAGGCCCCTGAAGCCACCGCCAAACCGACTGACCTCCTCCGGAGCGTACAGGTCCTGGTCAGGTACCTGGACGAGGGCAACAATCCGGTGGCCAGCCCGCAGACCCTGACCCTGCAGCCGGGCGTCACAGACGTCACGCCCGCCCCCGCCGACCTCCTGCCTGGATACCAGCTCCTCAGCGCGGGCAGCGTCGCCGTCACGGTGGACGGATCCGGCGCCGTTCCGGGAGAGGTGGTCTTCACCTATCAACAGATTCCCCCCGTTTCCCAGCCGGTCAGCGTCACCGTGTCCTATCTGGACACGGAGGGCAACCGCGTCGCCGGTGACAGCGTGTTTACCGCCGTCGAAGGCACGAATCCCGTCGCCCCGCAGCCCGGAGACCTTCCGGAGGGCTATGCCCTGGCGCCGGGCGAGGATGCGGTTAAATACGTCACAGTCGCCAACAATGTGGCGGAGCCGGCCAGCCTCACCTTTGTCTACCGGAAGATTGAAACCATGACCCCGACGCCCACGGTTGAAAATGAAGTCTTTGCCGACGGGGATATCATCGACCGCTGGGCGGAGGTGACCGTCAAGGGCGGCGTAAATTTCCGGGCCCAGGCTACGACCGGTTCCGAAAAACTCGGATACCTAGAACAGGGCGAGCGTTTCTGGATCTCCGGCCAGGAAACAGTGAACGGGGACGTCTGGTACAAGGCCCTGTCCAACGGCAGGAACGGCTACGTCATGGCCCAGTATGCCCGTTTGTTCACCCTGGAGGAAAGCCTGCAGTACCAGGCGACCCTGCCGACGCCTGTGCCCCCCTCCGCCACCCCGACGCCTGCCCCGACAGAAGCGCCGACAGCCGTTCCCACAGCGGAACCGACCCTCGTCCCCCAGAGCGCGCAGGTCCTGGTCAGGTACCTGGACGAGGGCAACAATCCGGTGGCCAGCCCGCAGACCCTGACCCTGCAGCCGGGCGTCACAGACGTCACGCCCGCCCCCGCCGACCTCCTGCCGGGATACCAGCTCCTCAGCGCGGGCAGCGTCGCCGTCACGGTGGACGGATCCGATGCCGTGCCGGGAGAGGTGGTCTTCACCTATCAACAGGTTCCCCCCGTGTCCCAGCCAGTCAGCGTCACCGTGTCCTATGTGGACACGGAGGGCAATAAAATCGCCGGTGACAGCGTGTTTACCGCCTATGAGGGCACGAACCCCGTCGCCCCGCAGCCCGCGGACCTTCCGGAGGGCTATGCCCTGGCGCCGGGCGAGGATGCGGTTAAGTACGTCACAGTCGTCAACAATGTGGCCGAGCCGGCCAGCCTCACCTTTGTCTACCGGAGGATTGAAACCGTGACCCCGACGCCCGTTCCCGCACCAAAGGCGGCGCTGGTGAAGGTGCTGTACAAAAACGAAGCCGGGGACCTGCTCTTCAGCGACAACATCCCCTGCAGGGAAGGCGAACAGACCCTCATCGCCCCCGACCTGTCCCGCGTCGACACCGCGCAGTACCAGTTTATCGGCCCGGAAAGCGTCCTCATTACGCTGGACGCGAGCGGCAACCCCAGCCAAAACGAGGTGATCTTCCTGTTCAGGGACGTCACCGTCAAAAAGGCATCTATTACGCTGCACTACCGGGACGAAGCCGGCAACGCGCTCTCCCCCAGCCAGACAGTGGAGATCCAGGCCGGGACCTACCAGATAAAAGCCTCGCCGGACGCGCTGCCCGCCGGGATGGAACCGGCCAGCCAGAGCCCCGTCACCGTCACCCTGAGCGAGAGCGGCGTGCTGAGCCATCAGGAGATCGTCTTTCTCTACCGGAAGCCGGCCACACCTTCTCCGGCCCCCACGCCCAGCCCGGAGCCGACCGCCCTCCCCTTTGACGTCGCCACGATGGACCGCTATGCCTACCCCACCGGGGACAGCATCAACTTCCGCTCCAGCCCCGACACCTCAGGCAGCGGCAACATTATCGCCGCCCTGAGCAAATCAGACCTGGCGCACATCCTGGGCTCCGTCAGAAACCGCCAGGGCGAGGAATGGTACCTGGCTGACGTCGCGGGCCGGGAAGGTTTCCTGAAAGCGACCGTTGTCAGGCTGCTGGAATTCAACGAGGCGGCGGCCATTTTCGCTTGGACACCCACGCCCGCCCCTACGCCTACCCCTGAACAGTACGTGCCGGCGGACGGGGACATCATTGACCGCTGGGCCGAGGTCACCGAACGAAACGGCGTCAACTTCCGCGCGCAAGCCGCCACCGGTTCCACCAAGATCAGCCAGCTGGAGCGGGGCGAGCGCTTCTGGGTCTACAGCCAGCAGACCGTAGGCGAGGACGTATGGTATTCCGTCATGGCAAACGGCAAGACGGGCTGGCTGATGGCCAAATACACAAGGCTGTTCACCCAGCAGGAAAGCGCCCAGTACCAGTCCCAGCTCGCGACCCCGATGCCCTATGCCGTGACCGCGACGCCCGTCCCGCCGGCCGTGACCGAAGCACCCTTGACCCCCGTCCCCACCGACACCCCTGTCCCCGCCACTCCCCAGCCTACCGCCTACCACGGCTACGCCCTGACCACCAGGCAGGCAGCGCTGAGGACCGGCGCGAACCAGCCGGATGAACCGGTGCTGGAGATCGTCGAGGTCAACAACCTGGTGTACGTCTGGGGGCAGACCTATATCGGCGGCGAGGGCTGGAGCAACGTCCAGGTGATGAAGGACAACGTCTACGGCTACCTTCCCAACGCCTCCCTGCGCTACATCGCAGAGCAGGAAGCCGCCTTCTACCTCAGCCAGCTGCAGCCGCAGGCGACCCCCTCTCCCGTGCCAACGCCCCTGCCTGAGCAGCGCACCGGCTATGCCATCACCCTGGGCGAAAACGTGCCCATGCGCGCCTTCGCCGATACCAACGCCCAGATCCTGAACCTGCTGCCCGACAGTTCCGTGGTGTCCATCCGCGGGCAGGAATACACCTCGGGCGCCGTCTGGCACCTGGTGCAGTACGGCGCGGGCTACGGCTACGTGCGCGCGGACCAGCTGCGCATGCTGTCCTCCGCTGAGGAGACGGCCTACCTGGAAAGCCTCAGGACGCCCACGCCCCAACCGGCCGCGACCCTTCCGCCGGCCACCATGGACAGCCCTTCCAGCTACGGCTACGTCAACACGGACAGGGTGCGCCTGCGCAGCGAAGCTTCCACAACAAGCCGTGAACTGAAACTGATGAGCAAAAACGCCTTCGCGCTGGTCTATTCCAGCGTGATCCAGCCCGACGGCGTCTGGTACCGAATCAGCCAGGACGGCACGACAGGCTATGTCCACGGCAATTTCTTCACCGTGCTGCCCATGGGCCAGCTGTCCAGCTACCTGCAAAGCGCGGAATACCTCAACGCGAACAGCGCTTCCCTCCCCGTTACCGGGGGCTTTGAACAGCCTGTGCGGATCACGCCGGTGGAGGACTACAACGCGACCGTCTGGCAGAACCCCAACCTGATCAACCCTTCCTATGAGCCGTTCAATCCCCTGGGCACGGCGACGCCCTCTGTTGAAGCCATCCTGACCCCCAGCCCCACGCCCAGCGCTTCGCCCAGCCCCACGCCGCTGTTCATCGAGGGGTTTGAGGAGCCGCCGGAAAAAGCCGATTCCTCATTCCCCACCGGCCTGGTGGTCGTTGGCATCCTGGCCCTGCTGGGCGGGGGCGGATACTATGCCTATCACCTGTACAACCAGAACCAGAAGCGCGCTGCGCAGCGGGCGGCACAGCGCCGCGCCCAGCTGGCTCAGCAGCAGGGCCAGCCCCAGGCACGCCCCGCACAGCAGCAGCCGGTTTCCCCTTACGCGCCGCCCAGGCCCGGGATGCAGGGCACCGCGCAGTACAAGCCCGGTACGACGCCCCCGGCGGCGGGCGGCGGCGGACAGGCGCCGCAAGGCACCGCGCAATACAGGCCAGGCACGACGCCCCCGGCGGCCGGGCAGCCGGGCCCAATGCCCCAGGGAACCGCGCAATACAGGCCAGGTACGGTTCCTCCACCAGCCGGACAGCCGGTCCCGGCACCCCAGGGAACCGCGCAATACAGGCCCGCGATGCCTCCCACAGCCGTAAATCAGGGAGAAGCGCCGCTGGCTCCTCCGCAGAACCGGCCGCTGAGCGCGTCGGAACTGCTGAAACCCAGGGAACCCGCAGGCACCGGCGCGGCAAAGGGCGGCGCTGAGCCAGGCACGGAACAACCCGCGCAGGGAGAATCCGCCCAAGCCGCGGAAGCCCGCAGGCGCCGCAGCGAACGGCACAACAACACCTGATATCACACCTGACAGACAGCACAGGCGGCCGGGCACAGACCCGGCCGCCGCTTTTCGACCTCCGGGGAACCCCCTTTCAGCCTTGCGCGTCCGCGCCGTCAGGGCTATAATCCGGAGCAATGGTTCATAGATCTTGTGCGGAGCGATGCAAGAAAAGGGGACGGGACCGCGTTTTATGAGTAGCAGCAGGGAGACACCCGGCAGCCTTCCGGTCAGCGATGCGGACATCGCCCGGCTGTATGAGTTGTACGGCACGGATGTGCTCAGGGTCAGTTATTTCTACCTGGGCCACCGCGAGCAGGCGGAAGACGTGACCCAGGACGTGTTCGTCCGGCTGATGGAAAACCGCCCCGTCCTGCGCGAAGGCAGCGAGAAGGCCTGGCTGCTCAAGGTCGCCCTCAACCGCTGCCGGGACATCTGGCGCTCTTCCTGGCACAAGCGCGTGCTGCTCGGGAGCAAAAAGCTGGATATCATCCCGGACGAGGACCGGATCGATGACAGGCTCGAAAAAGAAGCGCTCATGCAGGCGGTCAACGCCCTGCCGGCGCCGGAGCGCGAGGTCTTCCTCCTGTTCTACTACCAGGGTTTCAGTACCGAGGAAACGGCGGAGATCCTGGGCCTGCCTGCGGGCACCATCTCCAGCCGGCTGTCGCGGGGCCGGCAAAAACTCAGACAATTTCTGGACGGAGGCGTAGAAACCTGATGAAACTGGACAACCTGAACGCCGTGGCGCAGGAAACGCTGGGCGGGCTGGCCGCCGGCCCCGCGCTGTTCAACCGTGCCAGGATGCGGGCGCAGCAGCCTGTTTCCCCGCGCCCGCGCATGCACCGCGCGCTGGCCTTCGCGCTCTCCCTGGCCCTGGTTGTCAGCCTCGCCTCTTTCGCGCTGCCGCGGCTGGCGGGCACAGGCATCCCCGCCCTGAACACCATCGCGGCCGGGCCTGCCCTTCCGGAGGGGGCACGGATGGCGGCCGACCTGCCCCGGGGCAGCCTGGTGCTGTCCGCCGCGAAGACCCCTTCCTACCAGGGCGTCTGGGCATCCGGTTCCGGCGCGAATTTCCCGCTCATCCGCCTGGACGGGCGCTTTTACCGTCTGCTCACCCACCCGGAGGACGTGTCCTCCCTCAGGGGCAGCCAGCTGGGCTTGGTCCAAACCTTCACGGACGAACCCGCGCTGGACCTGGGGAACAGCGTGCTGAGCAACGCCGCCGCGCAGGGTGCGCCGGTCTACGCCGTGTCCGGCATGGGCAGCGCCGCCATCGCCGCGGACGTGGACGGCACCCTGCGCCTCTTCCAGCGGGTCTCCTATTCCGGCAGCGCCCTGGTCGGGAATGAAAAACTGAGGGACACCCTGCCGGCGGGCGCCGTCGCGCTGCAACTATCCGGTACGGGCACTGTCTCCGACCCGGACACCGCCGCGCGGCTGATGGATATCCTCTTCAGCAAAGCCGTCTACCAGGGAAGCCAGTCCCGCAGCGGCAGCGAAGCCCTGCTGGTCCAGTACCCCAACGGCGCGGTGCTGCAGCTGGCCGTTTCCGGCGACAGCCTCAGCGCCTGCGGCACCTGGGCCTGCCCGGAGTTTTTCCAGGAGTTCAGGTCGGCGGTCCGGTAAGGAAAAGCAGCGGTAAACGGAGAACGGCAGGGCCACGGAGATTTCATCCCCGGACCCCGAAGCAAAGACGGAGAAATGAATCTACCTCACTTTCGAATACTGTCCAGCATTGGGGGAAGGCTTACGCCTCCCCCCTTGTGGCAGCAGGAACCGCTTTATATCCCAAGGCCGGTAATTTTCAGCGCAGCATTTCAGGACCTTGTTTCAGGGCTTCCATAACGCCTCCGCGCTGCATCAGGTAAGTTCCGCATTCCCCGGACACCCCGCCACCGTGAAACGAAAGCCAAGGACGGCTCAGGGGGACGCCGTGCGCCGGCGCCCGGCCAGTTTCTTCAGGTCCCTCAGCGTATCCCGCAGCAGGTACAAGAGGATCAGCGCGCAGTTGACCGGAATGCTGGCATACGCTACCCGCATGGAAACCTTCAGGATGGGCGAAAACTGCGAGGCTTTGACCACCAGGCTAATGGAGTAATACAGGAGGGCGGCAAAAAAGACGATGCCCATCATCGATATGACCGCGTTGAGCGCGTCCACCCACGCCTTCCCGCGGAACCTGTCCTGCAAAAGCTCCACACGGAAATGCCCGCCGTCCCGGAAAATCAGCGTCGCGGACGTGAAGATCATCCAGGCCATCATCCACTCCACCACCTCGTCGGACCAGGACAGCGGGATGCTCAGAGGCGTAAAGCGGACAATCACGCGCACAAACAGGATCAGCGCGATCCCGACGCAAAGGGCTGTCACGAAGAATTTCATGGCCTTGACCAGGATTCTGTCGGCAGCCTGAAGCACATTCATCTCTGTCCCCCCTATCCGATCATGTTCGGCAGCCACAGGGAAAGCGGCGGCCAAAAAGCGCACAGCAGCAGGACAAGAAGGATGCCCGCGACATACGGCAATACTTCTTTGGACAGGTCCAGCAAAGAGATCTTGGTGATGCTGCAGACCGCATACAGGCTCATGCCCACGGGCGGCGTCAGCAGGCCGATCATGGAAGCCAGGATCATGATGACGCCAAACTGGACGAGGTCCATGCCGATGGCATTGATGATGGGCAGAAAGATGGGCGTAACAATCAGGATGACCGAAGTGCCCTCCAGGAACATGCCCAGGACCAGCAGCACAAAGATGATCAGCAGAATCAGGACCTGCGGATTGGTGGTGATCCCCATCAAGCCCTCGATGACCTGGTTAGGGATGCGTTGGTGAATCATGAAATAGGCCAGAAAATTGGCGATCGCGATGATGAACAGCGTTTTGCAGCTTGTGATGAGACTGGAATAGACGATTTTCCCCAGCTGTTTCACACCGACTGTCCTGTATACCAGGCAGCTGAGCAAAGCCGCGTAAAACGTCGCCATGATTGCCGCCTCGGTGGCGGTGAAAATACCGCCCCAGATGCCGCCGATGATGATCACGACCGTCATCAGGCTGGGAATCGCTTCCCACAGGTACTTCAGACGCATTTTCCAGGACATCCTGGCGCTGACCGGGAATTTTTTGCGCTTTGAAATAAAGTACACGCACACAGCCATCGCAGCCGCCATCATGAAACCGGGGATAAACCCCGCGGCAAACAGCCTGCTGACCGACACGCCCGTGACAGAAGAATAGATCACAAAGGGAATGGATGGCGGGATGACGGGCCCGATGGTGGAGGAGGCGGCTGTAATGCCAGCGCTGAACGTATGGTCAAACCCGGCGTCGTCCATCGCTTTCATCTCAATGATGCCCAGTCCGGCGGCGTCGGCCACCGCCGCGCCTGACATGCCGGAAAAAATCACGCTGGAGAAAACGTTGACCTGGCCCAGGCCGCCCGGCCAGTGCCCGACCATGGCTTTGGCAAAGTTGAAGATCCTGTCCGTGATCCCGCCCGTATTCATCAGGTTGCCCGCCAGGATGAAAAACGGGATCGCGAGCAACGTGAACCCGGTGGTGCCGTTATAGATGCGCTGGGCCATCACCGGCAGGATCTTGTCAAAACCCATGGCCGCGAAGACACCAGCGCTGGTGATGCCCATGGCGACGCATACCGGCATGCCGATGAGCATCAGCGCCACAAGAAGGACACAGACGATCAGCGCGATCATGACAGGATCACCTCCTCTGTCAGCATGGTCAAACCGCCTGATAAACGAGATGGGCAGGCGCGTAAAGGTGATGAAGTTAAAAAACCACAACCTGCCGGGGCGGATGGCAACACCTTCCTCTGATGCCGCCATTCGTCCGGCCAGGCGATGATGGAATCAGGATTATTTCGCCGAATCCTCGACGATCTTCAGGAAGTAGGCCATGTCCTCCGCGCTTCCTTCGTATGCGGCGACCGCGTCCCATGCCGGCGCCATGGCGGCCTTGAACAACGCCAGGTCGACCTCGGTCACGGTCATGCCCTTGTCTCTCAGTTTCTGAACGTAGTCCTGTTCGCTGTTCTGTACTTCGTTGCGCATCTGGTCCCTGGCTATCCCGCTGGCCTGCTCAATCCATGAACGCTGGTCCCCGGTCAGTCCGGTCCAGAAATCGTTGTTGACAGTCAGGTTGACAGCCTCCCAGGTGTGGCGGGTCAGGCTCAGGTACTTCTGGTTCGCCTCCCACATGCTGTTGTTGTAGATGGTGGAAATCGGATTCTCCTGCCCGTCCACGGTGCCCTGCTTGAGCGCTGAGATCAGTTCGCTGAAAGCGACCTGCTGCACGTCCGCGCCCAGCGCTTCAAAGCAGGCAACCTTCTGGACCTCGCTGGGGGTGCGGATCTTCAGGCCCTTCACGTCCTCAGGCACCTTGACTTCCCGCCTGGAGTTGGTCAGGTTGCGGAAGCCGTAGTCCCACGGGCCGACATTGTGCAGGCCCTCGGACTCCAACTTTCCGTCGCCGACCCACTGGGCGAACGGGCCGTCCACCACCGCGTACGCGTGCTCATAACCGCTGTACACGTAAGGTGCCGTGACAAGCGCGTAGCGGATGTCATACTTGTCCAGGCTTCCCTGCGAAACCAGGCAGGCCTGGATCGCGCCGATGGCGGTCTGCTCGATCATGTCCTTGGCATTGCCCAGTTCGCTGGCGCCATGGATGTCAACGCTGATAGCGCCGCCGGACAGTTCCTCCACCTTGGCTTTGAACGTTTCAGCCGCGGAAGAGACAGGTTCGCCGGGCGCACCGAAGTGTCCCAGCTGGATGACGACAGGCGACGCCGCCTGGCTGACGGCAGCAACCCCCAGCACCATCGTCAGAACAAGAAGTGACGCAAGAAACTTTTTCATGGCTGGTTTCCTCCCTCATGCTGTGCATTTATTTGGAAGCGGCCCCTGAAAGGCTGCATTCCATTCTATAAAATGGACAAATCGGAACCATCCAGTAAAAAACGGTGCCCATGCGAAAGAGATTCTGCGCGCAGTCAGCCAGGTTTTCAGAATTATGCCGCCAAGTATTCAACTTTTTAGGGAAATATATCAGGTTTACCGGTAGGTCGGGCAGTTACAGCATTCATCCATTATTTTTCCACAACAAATGCGCCCTGTCAACGCGGCAGGCGCCTGAAACCTTCAGCCGGAATGATAAACGCAATAAAAAAACAATCGCTTCCGGTTCGTTATACAAATAGGGAATACAGCCCGGTTTTCCCAGTCCCAACCTCGAGACAAAGCGTCCGCCTCCAAATATACAGCCCATAATATTCGATTAAGATAAATTTTACCCGGAAACAAAAAGGGCTTTCCCAGCCCTTCCCCGGTTGAATGTCGTTTTCTCAGGTCAACAGCGCGCTGTCCCTAAACCTTTTCAAAGAACGCCTCGCCGCCCTCGCGCCTTAGAATTTTCGCCTCGTCGAAGTGCAGCGGACTGGGCCGGGTTTGCATATAGCGCAGGATCTCGTCCATGCGGACGGTCTCCTGGAAGGTCATCATGGTGAAGGCCACGCCGTGCTTGCGCGCCCGTCCGGTGCGGCCGATTCGGTGCAGGTAGTACTCGTTCTCGTTGGGCAGGTCATAGTTGATGACCGCCTCCACGTCGTCCACGTCGATCCCGCGCGCGGCCACGTCGGTGGACACCAGCACGGGGAACTTGCCCTTCTTGAATTCGTTCATGATGCGCGTGCGCTGGCTCTGCCTGACGTCCCCGTGCAGCGCCTCGGCCTGGTAGCCCTGCTTCTGCAGCCGGTCGCACACCCGCTGGGTCATGAACTTGGTGTTCACGAACACCATTACGCGGTCAAACTCGTCCGAGTCCAGGATGTACTGCAGCGCCGCCAGTTTCTCCTCCCGGCCCACCACCATGGTGTACTGGGTGATCTGCGGGCGGTTTTCCTTCGTGGCCTCCACTGTGATCTCCACCGGCTCCGACTGGAACTTCCAGGAGATGGTCATTACGTCGGAATTGGTCGTGGCGGAAAACATGACCAGCTGCCGGGCGGGCGGCACCGACTCGATGATTTTCGTGACGTCCTTGACAAAGCCCATCTTGAGCATCTCGTCCGCCTCGTCGATGACCATGGTATGTACCTGGTCCAGGCGGATGTGCCCGCGGTTCTGCATGTCCAGCAGGCGCCCCGGCGTCGCCACCACGATCTGCGGGCGGCGGTTGAGCTGGTTGATCTGTTTGGCCATCGGCTGGCCGCCGTAGAGCGCGGCGATGCGGATCTGGGGAATGAAGCGGGCCAGGTCGGTCAGTTCCTGCACGATCTGCATCGCCAGCTCGCGTGTGGGCGCGATGACCAGCTCCTGCACACGGTTCTCGGACAGGCTGATGTACTCCAGCATCGGGATGCCGAAGGCGATGGTTTTCCCGGTGCCGGTGGGCGCGATGCCGATGATGTCGCGCCCGGCCATCATGGGGGGGATGGTCTCCCATTGGATCTCGGTGGGGGCGCTGATGCCCATCTGGGCGAGCGCTTTGAGAATGTCGCCTGAAACGTCAAGCGCCTTGAAGTCACTGACTGGGGGCAAAGGTTCTCCTCTTTCTCCGCCGGCTCAACCGCGGAACAGGTGTGATGCCTCATTATACGCAAGGCGGCTCCCGGATGTCAAATCCGGTTGCCATCTTTTGGGGTGCCTGCGCCCTGCTTGCGGAGAAAGAAGCCGTCCTGTACAATATTGATTGAAATCAGCCGCATGGCCCGAGGGGTGCGGCGAAAGGACGGACCGGATGAAAGCACTGCTGATCGGCGGAACAGGCAACATCAGCCTGCCCATCACCAAAAAACTGCTCCTGCAGGGCTGGGATGTCACGCTCCTGAACCGCGGAAACAGGAACAGCCTGGTGCCGGGGGCGGAGCACATCGCCTGCGACGTGAAGGACGAAAAGGCCCTGAAGGACGCGCTGGCCGGGCGAAGCTTTGACGTGGTCGCCCAGTTCATCGCTTTCCGCCCGGAGGAGATTGCCCGGGACATCCGCCTGTTCCAGGGGAAAACCGGCCAGTACATCTTCATCTCCTCTGCCTCCGCCTATATCAAGCCGACGCGCAACCCTAATATCACGGAAAGCACCCCCCTTTCCAACCCCTACTGGGAGTATTCCCGCAACAAGATCGCCTGCGAGCGCCTGCTGGAAGAAGCGAGGGACAGACAGGTCTTCCCCATGACCGTCGTGCGCCCCAGCCACACCTACGGCGAAGGCGCGCTGCCCCTGTCCGTGCACGGCAGCAAGGGCGCCTGGCAGGTCGTGAAACGCGTCCTGGAACGCAAACCCGTCCTCATCCCCGGAGACGGCACCAGCCTGTGGACCGTCACCTGGTCGGATGATTTCGCCGACGGTTTCATCGGCCTGATGGGCAATGACCACGCCATCGGCGAATCCCTGCACATCACCGGCGACGAAGCGCTCAGCTGGAACCAGATCCACCGTATCCTCTCCGAAGCGCTGGGCCGCCCTTTCCTCCCCTGCCATGTGCCCAGCGACCTGCTGGCCGCGGCGAGGGGGTACGACTACGCCGGGAGCATGCTGGGCGACAAGGCCAACTGCGCCGTGTTTGACAACAGCAAGCTGAAGCGCCTCGTGCCCGGCTTCCAGGCCCGTACACGCTTTGACCGGGGCGTCCGCCTGTCGCTGGACTACCTGATGGCGCACCCTGAGCGGCAGGTGGAGGACCCGGAGTTTGACCGTTTCAGCGACAGGGTGGCGGAGATCATGAAAAGGGCGGAGGGCGAAATCGCCGCGCTGTAGGGTCCATGGCAAGGGTTTTCATTGCTTGCTTGAGCCAATCCCATATTCAGATGTCGAAGATCATTGCTTTCAGAAAGCCTCGGGAAAGGCCGTTCTCCGGAAAGAGGAACACGTCATGAAACGGAACAAGTTGTCATTCTTCTCAGCCGTCCTGCTGGCCGCAGCGCTGCTCCTGATGCCGGTCACGCCCGTGTCAGCGACGGAAGCGCTGATCCCGGAGTACAGCCTGTCCCTGAGCCTGCCGTCCTCCCTGGACGTCATCACGCGCAATATGCCCGCGGACGACCCGGTGCTGCCGCTTTACGGCCTGACAGTGGAGGGGGCGCGGGAACAGCTCATCAGCGAAAGGCTGTTCCTGAAGGCCTACGACATCGCGGGCGAGTACACCGTCTCCCTGTCGCTCTCCACCGGCGGGGGCGACTACAGCCTGCTCAGCGAAGCGGAGCTGCTCCGGCTCGCCAACGGGAATGCCGGGAAGGCCGAGGTCTTCTACACCTCCCAGGCTGCGTTCCTCCTCTACCCTGACGCCGGCGGAACGGCGCTGTACTGCCAGACGGAGGCAAACGGGCTCGCTTTCCGCCTGGCCCTGTTTGCGGCGTCGGCGGTCAACGACAGCATGTCCAGCGTGCTGCGCTTTATCGCCGGGAGCGCGGATTTCGGGCTGGGGCAATAAAGAGTCCCTGGATACATACTTCACTGGCCCGGGCGCTGTGCCCCGGGCTTTTTGTTGCGGTCTTCTCTACCAAAGCCCGTACAGGGGGCCGGCGAAAAAGAAGGCAACCAGGCCGATGGTGTTCATGAACCCGTGGGCCAGCGCGGAAGCCCATACAGTCCTGTATCGGTAGCGGATAAAACTGTAGAAAACACTGTCCAGGGCGGTGACCGCAACGCCGACAAGGCCCTGTTCCGCGTGCATCAGCCCAAACAGGGCGGACGTGAAAAGGACCGCGATGAGGACCCCAAGCCTCCTGTTGCGGAAAAGGGTGATGACCCTGTTCTGAATAAAGCCCCTGAAGGCGATCTCCTCGACAAGCGCGCCCAGCGTCCAGGACAACGCCAGGAACTGCAGCAGGCTGGGGAAGTTCTGATACACCGCCGCAAAAGTATCCACGTTGCGCGTATCGCCCAGAAGGTGGTTCTGCACCGGCATGATCAGGGAAAACTGAATGACCGTCCACAGGACGGCCCAGAGGAGCGTGACCAGCGCGAACCGCGCAGGAGAAAGGTTCCCCGGCGGCTTCCCGAGGGGCATCCGTTCTTTCCTGAGCAGCACGAACGCCGCGCCTGCCAGCGCGACCAGGACGGAAGGGATGAGCAGGTCCAGGAGAATGGCGGCGGACATAAACGCAAGCTCCGTCAGCGCCAGGGCGAAGCCGGGGAAGCCCTTGAAACGGGCGGCGCCTGCCGGTTGATGTTCGTCCATTTTCTGTTCTCCGGATGGGACAGGGACCCGGCCTTATCCTGTCATATACAAACGGAAGATACGCTCAGGCGCATTGTAGCACCGGGAAATCCGGAGGGCTTGTCT
>CAZJCB010000029.1:0-3493 GCA_964544245.1 uncultured Christensenella sp. | reverse complement strand
ACGGCATGCATATGGACGTCGGTTATCCCCAAATCGCCACGCCTACTCCCCCGGCCTGACCGTTTCACTGAACAGTTCCCCGCTCAGGCGCAGGGCCAGTTCGCCCGCAACGTCGCAGCGCAGGCTGAAGGCGGGGCTTTTCAGGCAGAAGCGCATGTCCACCTGGCTGTCCTGGAGGATTTCGCGGCTGTAGCTCACCTTTATGTGCCGTACCGGGGTTTTGCCGATCGGCGCGGTCTCCCCCAGGAAACACAGCGCCCAGTCGGCCGCCCTGGTGTTGTTGACGTGGCCGTTGCGGTCGATGTCGGTATATCTGGGCCGCCAGGCGAGCGCCCGCTCCAGCCCGTCCCTCACTTCGTCGGCGGCAGAGGGGTTGGGCAGCGGCAGGGGGATGCCCGAAGTGTCCGGCATGGAGGCCGCGACCTGGGTCAGGTCCGTCATCCCCCGGGTGTGGACGTCCGCCAGCGCCCAGAAACTGCTCCCCCGCGCCAGAGGCCGGCCCTGCGCGTCCTGAATCAGGTAATAGCGCGGGTAAATGCCCCGGCGGGGGCGGCCGGGGAAAGTCCTGCAGCGAACCGTCTGAGCGATCAAAGGGTAGCGGTCGATCACCATCTCGTGCCTTGTGAGAACCCATACCGCGCCCGCGGCCAGCGTGTTCTCCCGCCCCCAGCCCAGGAGGTGGGAATGCTCACCCGACAGTTCCTGCATCAGGACCATGACGCTGTCCGGCCGCCAGAAACCGTGCCGGTCGCAGTCCGCGGAGAGGATTTTGTACTCGGTCTCAAAGAGGTCCATGCCATATTCCTTTCAGCAGCACGCGATCATGCTGTCCGTCCTGCCCTCCGTGCCGCCCATCAGCGCGCCGTTTGGCAGCTTCAGGATGATCTGCCCGCGGCCGAAAGCGGCGCTGTCCAGCGCCACCTGTACGTCGTGCCCGCGAAGGGCGAGCTGACGGGCGATGGCGCCTGAAAAGCCCTGCTCTACCAGGAAGGTCCTGTCCTTCGTCCACTGCCAGCGCGGCGCGTCCAGCGCCTGCTGGGGGTTCAGGTGGAAATCCACCAGGTTCATGACCACCTGAACGTGCCCCTGGGGCTGCATGTAGCCGCCCATCACGCCGAAGGGGCCGACAGCTTCCCCGTCCTTCATCAGGAAGCCGGGGATGATGGTGTGGTAACTTTTCTTGTGGGGCATGAGCGCGTTGGCTGCCGCGGGTTCAAGCGAAAAATCATGCCCGCGGTTCTGCAGCGCGATGCCGGTGCCGCGGACTACGATGCCGCTGCCAAAGCCCATATAGTTGCTCTGGATGAAGGACACCATGTTGCCTTCCCCGTCGGCGGTGCAGAAGTAAACCGTTCCGCTGCCCCGGGGGTGGCCTGGCACGGGCAGCGCCGCCGTGTCCCCGATTTCCCGGGCCCGCAGGGCGCCGTATGCCGGGCTGATCAGCGCCCCGGCGTCCACTGCCATGGTCCGCGGGTCGGTCACGTAGGCCTTGCCGTCCGCGAAGGCGATTTTCATCGCCTCCCACTGCCTGTGGAAGGTGTCCGCGCACTCTTTTTCGGGAAACTGGAATTCCTTGAGGATATTCAGGGCCATCAGCGCCACGATGCCCTGCCCGTTGGGCGGGTTCTCGCAGACGTCGAAACCCCGGTACTTTATGCTGACGGGCTCGACCCATTCCGGCGCATAGTCCGCCAGGTCCTCCCGGCTAAGGAAGCCGCCGAAGGCTTCGCTGTCCCTCACGATCCTCTCCGCCAGCTCGCCCCGGTAAAAGGCTTCGGAGCGGCTCTCGGCAATCAATTTCAGCGTCCGGGCGTGGTCCGGGAGACGGACGACGTCGCCCGTCTCCGGAGCCCTTCCCTCCGGCAGGAAGGTCCGGAACCATTCGCCGAAGGACCCGTCGCCCTGAAAGGCTGCGTACCTCTGCGCCGCGCGCCGCCACATCAGGGACAGGCAGGGGGAAACCGGATAGCCTTTATCCGCGTAATCAATTGCGGCTGACATGCTGTCCGCCATGCTCAGCCTGCCAAATCTCCCGGACAGCGCCGCCCAGGCCGCGGGGGCTCCGGGCACCATGACCGGCAGCCAGCCGAAAGCGGGCATCCCTGAGCCATGCGCCGCCTCCCTGGCCTTTTCAAGGGTCAGGCTGTAGGGCGAATAGCCGCTGGCGTTCAGGCCGTAGAGCTTTTTCTCCCCTTCCATCCAGACCAGCGCGAAAGCGTCCGCGCCGATGCCGTTGGCGGTGGGTTCCGTCACCGTGAGCGCGGCAGCCGTGGCCACGGCGGCGTCCGCGGCGTTCCCGCCCCGGCGCAGGGCATCCAGCCCGGCCGCGGCCGCCTGCGGGGAGGAGGCGGCCACCATGCCGCCCCGCGCGATGACGGGGTAGCGTGTTGAGGGGTAAGGCAGGAAATTGGCGTCAAACCCCACTGGAAACTCCTCCTGCTCTTCATTCTGGACGTGCGAAATCAACGTACAGGCACAGGGTATGGGCGATCGGGACAGTTGTCAAGCAAAGCCATGCCCGCAAACCATGGACTGACGCAAACGCCATGCCGTTTTGAGGCGGCATGGCGGGTTTTGCAATGATTTGGTTATCGGGATTCAGGGGCTATTTCGCGTACTCTACGCTGCGGGTCTCGCGGATGACGTTCACGCGGATCTGGCCGGGGAACTCCATCTCGTTTTCGATGCGCCGGGCGATCTCCTTCGCCATGACGCGGATGCCGTCGTCGTTGACGTCATCGGGCTTGACCATGATGCGCACTTCGCGGCCCGACTGGATGGCGAAACTCTTCTCCACCCCGGTAAAGGAACTGGCGATCTCTTCCAGTTTGGTGAGGCGCTTGATATAATTCTCCAGCATCTCGCGCCGGGCGCCCGGGCGGGCCGCTGAAATCGCGTCCGCCGCCTGCACCAGGACCGCCTCGATGGTCTGGGGCTCCACGTCGTTGTGGTGTGCCAGGATGGCGTGGACGACCTCGGCGTTTTCGCGGTATTTACGGGCCATTTCGCCGCCCAGGGCGGTGTGGGTGCCCTCCTGTTCGCGGTCGATGGCCTTGCCCAGGTCGTGCAGCAAGCCGGCGCGCTTGGCCAGCTGGACGTCGGCGCCGATTTCGGCGGCCATCAGCCCGGCCAGGTGGGCGACCTCGATGGAGTGCTTCAGCACGTTCTGGCCGTAGCTGGTGCGGTAGCGCATACGCCCCAGCAATTTGATCAGTTCGGGGTGGATGCCGTGCTGCCCGGTCTCAAACACCGCCTGCTCGCCGGCTTCCTTGATCTGCTCGTCGATCTCTTTCTTGGCCTTCTCCACCACTTCCTCGATGCGGGCGGGGTGGATGCGGCCGTCCGCCAGGAGCTTTTCAATGGAGATGCGGGCGATTTCGCGCCGGATGGGGTCAAAGGCGGAGATGATGACCGCCTCGGGCGTATCGTCGATGATGAGGTCCACGCCCGTCGCCTGCTCCAGCGCCCGGATGTTGCGGCCCTCGCGGCCGAT
>CAZJCB010000028.1:0-18008 GCA_964544245.1 uncultured Christensenella sp. | reverse complement strand
CCTTTCTTACAATAGTACCTTATTTCATCGCCAATTTGATGTTTTCACACTAACAACCTCCTAAAAAAACCGCCCACGCTGATTGCGCGGGACGAATCGCTTCGCGTTGCCACCCTGCTTGCATGTTGCCATGCCACTTGAACTCCTTATCGCGGAAAACGCCTGTTTTCACAGGGGGCTCAGGGGCGTCCTGCGGAGGTTTACCGGGAACTCTCAGCCATGGTTCCCTTCTCTGTGCATTTCTGCGTCCGCTTTTCCCCGTCAAGGCCGATGCGTTGATTATAGCAGATAAGTATTGGCTGTCAATAAAAAAGCGCCGCAGAACATGCCGCGGCGCGATGGGAGATCTCTTTATTCAACGATTTCCGGGAAAGTCGGGATGACGCCGCCCTTGAAGTCTTCATAATTGAGGATAAAATCCCGAACTTTCTGAGTATACAGCACTTTCCTCAGAGCCTCCACAAATGGAGCGTTCTCGTTTTCAGGCTTCACAACAATATAATTTGTATATGTTTTTCCGCTTTCTCCTTCCGCGGGCTCCAGGAACAGCGCATCCTCAGCAGGGCTTAATCCAGCGCCGATGGCGTAATTGCCATTGATGACGGCGAAAGCTACGTCCGGCAAGACAGAAGGGATGAGTTCAGGACTTATCTCGTCAATAAGCAAGCCTTTCGCATCAACAACATCCAAGGCGGTCAGCGAGTCGTCCCAGGTCGCACCTTCAGGCAGAGTGATAATTCCCGCATCCTGAAGCAGAAGCAACGCGCGGGTTTCATTGGAGGGATCGTTCGGGACGGCAATATGGTCGCCTGCTGTAAGTTGATCCAGGGCAGTTTTGGTTCCGGCATAGATACCGTAGGGTTCATAGTGCATAGGAATGGCGGCCACCAGTTTATCACTGTCAGGAACGTTCGCGTTGTATTTGTCCAGGAAAGGCACATGCTGGAAATAGTTCGCATCAAGATCACCCGCACTGGTGGAAGGATTGGCGATAAAATAATCCGTGATTTGAATGATTTCCAGATCGAAACCCAATGCTGCAAGGTCGTCTTTGATGAATTCAAGAATAATCGTATGCGGGGTGACATCAGCAGCGATCTGAATCTTTTGGTTGGCAGCAAGTGCTGGAGCGTTAGCGAGGACCAGCGCCAGGATCAGAGCAGTGGCAAGAAATTTTTTCATGTGATTCTCTCCTTACAATTTAGTTGAAGATTTGCGGTGGTCGATTGCCCTGGTGAAACGAGAACCGATAATGGAGATCAACTGCACAAGCATAACCAGTGTCAAGGATGCGGCGTACATGATGTCATACTTGCGCAATTGCAGCCCCTTTGTGATGGCCAGCGCTCCCAGACCGCCTCCCCCGGCCGCACTCGCCATGGCTGTATAGCCGAGGATTGCAACAGTAACGATCGCCGCGCCGTTGAGCAGGGATGGAAGCGCTTCGGGAACCATCACCTTTCTGATCAACTGCCAGTCGCTTGAACCCATTGACTGGGCTGCCTCGATGACTCCGCGGTCCACCTCCCTGATGGAACTTTCCACCATCCGCGCCACGTAGGGAAAGGCGCTGATGACCAGGGGAAAGATGATTGCCTGAGTGCCGATCGCCCTTCCCATGACGGCCCTTGTAACAGGGAAAAGCAGCGCCAGCAGGATAATGAACGGGATGGAACGCAGGAAGTTGACGACTACACCGAGTACGGCATTGAGCCTGGGCAGAGGACGAGTCCCGTCCTTCGCCGTTACAACAAGCAATATACCCAGCGGCATCCCAACGAGATAGGACAGTATCGCGGACGGCAGGGTCATGTACAGCGTCTCGCCCAGGGCTTTGAGAATCAAAGGCCAGATTTGGTCCCAGCTCATTTCTTATTCACCTCCCTGACCGTCAACCCATGTTCCGTGAGGAATCGGATAACGGCCCTGTTCTCATCTTTCTCAGGCGGCTGCTGGATCAGCATCTGCCCGTAGATCCGTCCCCTGAGATGATTCATGTTGGCGCTGAGGATGTTGACCGCAACGCCGGTTTCCTGAGCAAGCCTTGAAATGATTGGCCTTTCCGCCGCCGCTCCGTCAAAAACGATGCGCAGAGCCGGCACGTCGGGATCTTCCGTGCTCTGCTCAGGGAGCACACCGAAGAGGCGCTTTCCGGCATCGGAACGCGTAGCAAGGAATACTTCGTCGACGTCCCCTTCTTCCACCACTTCTCCCCCGTCCAGGATGGCTACGCGGCTGCAGATTTGACGGATGACAGCCATTTCGTGCGTGATGAGAAGGATGGTGATGCCCAGCCTGTGATTGATGTCCTGCAGCAGGGACAGGATGGACTGGGTTGTCATCGGGTCCAGCGCGCTGGTCGCCTCGTCGCATAAAAGCAGGTCCGGGTCGCTCGCCAAAGCCCGGGCGATACCGACACGCTGACGCTGCCCCCCTGAGAGTTGGGCCGGATAGGCGTTTGCCTTGTCCGACAGCCCCACGATCTCCAGCAACTCAACGACCCGCTTCTCAGCGTCCTTTTTGGTCACTCCCGCTATTTCAAGCGGATATCTGACATTCTGTGCAATGGTGCGCTGCATGAAGAGATTGAACTGCTGAAAAATCATCCCCATTTTCCGCCTTGTTTTCAACAGTTCCTGCCGGTCCATCTCCAGTATGTCCCGACCGCGGTAGAGGACTTTGCCGTCATTGGGGGTATCCAGCCGGTTGATGCAGCGGATGAGCGTTGACTTGCCTGCGCCTGACATCCCGACGATGCCATAGATCTCCCCCTCATTGACCGTCAGGCTGATGCGGTTCAGCGCCGTGACCCTGTTCTCCGCGTCGTTGAAAATCTTTGAGAGATTGACCACCTGGATCAGTACTTTTCCTGACACGACACAACCCCCGTGCGTTCTGTAGAAAAAACCCGCTTCGCACTCTGGCAAGCGGGCATTGATTGGCTGAATACAGCCTTCAATCAGCGCAATGCAAGAAGCGCGGGATCAGGAATCACGCACATCATGGGCATTCGCATCATCATAAGCCGCATTCCAATCCCTCCTTCAATGTGATTAAAAGCAATATATACGGGCCTTTTGCCGTTTGTCAAGCGATACAGCGCCTGATACAGAGAATAAACAATAGATGCATAACCAGGGTTTACGATGAAATCTTTTTTGCGTCTGCCAATTTTTCAAGAAATCCACGCAGCGCTTCCTCTGCTCCCGCCCAGACCTGAAACATCGCTTCCGCTTCTTTGCGCAGTTGAAAGCAGAGTTTCGCCTGCGAGGCGGCCTTCACGGGATCAGAATAGATCTCCGGTCTGGCCTGATGGGCAGTAGCTTCCAGAACCCTCGATTCCGCGCGATGGGCAGCTTCTTCGGCAATCCGCACAGCCTGACGAAGATCATTCCCCTGCTCTTCAATCTGCCGTTCCGCCCTGCGTTCCCTGGCAAGTTCCGTTTTGGTTTTGGTGAAGGGCACCTCTGCCCGTTCAGATTCCTGCCGGCTGATTTCGGCCAGGTAGCTGTCATAGTTTCCCTCAAAGGAAGTGATGCCCGTTTCGTCCATCAGCAGAATCCGGTTCGCGAAGCGGTTGATGAAATAGCGGTCATGGGATACAGCCAGAATCGTGCCCTCATACCCGTCCAGCGCTTTTTCAAGCGCTTCCCTGCTGTCCGCATCCAGGTGATTGGTCGGCTCGTCCAGCAGAAGGAGATTGTCTTTCCGCAGCATCAGTTTTGCCAGGCTGACACGGCTGCGCTCGCCGCCGGAGAGCAGGCGTATGGGTGTGAACACATCATCACCCGAGAATAAAAACAGCCCCAGCGCTCCGCGTATCTGGCTTTGGGAAAGCAGCGGGAAGGCGTCCCATACCTCGTTGAGGACATCCTTTTCAGAGTCAAGGTCGAGCTGCCGCTGGTCGTAATACCCGATATCCGCCTTGGGAGCGAACTCGACATTCCCGGTATCCAGATCCACCAGGCCAACCAGGCATTTCAGCAACGTCGTTTTACCGATGCCGTTTGGGCCGATCAAGGCCGCACGGTCACCGCCGGACAGTTTCAGGTCAATATGTTCAAACAGGATCCGGCCACCGTATGACTTTGCCAGGTTTTCCGTGCGCAGCGCGATGTCCCCAAGGCGCCTGCGTGCCTCAAAACGGAAGAATATAGCTTTAGTGTCCTGAGGCCTAACGACGGTTTCCATCCGGTCAAGCGCTTTTTCACGGCTTTCAGCGGCGCGGATTGACTTTTCGCGGTTGAAACTCCGGAACCTCGCAATGATGGCCCGTTGCCTGGCAATTTCCCTTTGCTGCTGCTGGTAGGCCCTCCTGCGGGACTCAAAGCGTTCGTCACGCTGCTTCATGTAGCTGGAATAATTCCCGTGATAGGACTCCAGAACGCCAAACAGCATTTCGGCGATATCCGTGCAGATGGCGTCCAGAAAATAGCGGTCGTGGGATATCACGATCAAAGCACCCGGGTAGCTCTTCAGGTAATCTTCCAGCCACCTGAGGGTATTCATGTCCAGGTGGTTGGTGGGTTCATCCAGCAGCAACAGGTCAGGCTTCTGCAGCAGCAGCTTCGCCAGGCCAAGCCGGGTCAGTTCGCCGCCGCTCAGCGTCGCGGCCTGCTGGCCAAACTGATCCGCCTGAAAACCCAGCCCGGCCAGTACGCCCTGAAGCTGTGAACGCGCCTCATATCCCCCGGCGTGCTCGTATCGTTCCGTCAGGCGGGCGTATTCATCCATCACAGCCTGAAGCTGCCCCTGAAGGCCTGTCTCCCCCATCCTTCCCTCAAGCAGGCGGATTCTCTCTTCCATCACCTTCAGGTCGCTGAACGCTTCTTCCGCTTCCATCAGAACGGTATTGCCCTGTGCCGGATGATATACCTGGGAGAGATATCCGGCCCTGATCCCGCGCGCAAGGTTGATGTTCCCTTCGTCCTGATGAATTTCGCCAATCAAAATCCGCAGCAGCGTTGTTTTCCCGCTGCCGTTGACGCCGACGAGGCCCAGGCGCTCGCCTTCATTCAAGGTCAGGCTGGCGTCCCTGATGACCTCGTCAACTCCAAAAGACTTGGTGACGTTCTGCAGGTTAAGGATGGTCAAAATTGATCCCCGCCTGTCCAAAAAGAAAAGCCGGCTCCGGCCAGCTCTTCACAGGTTCCATATCGCTCAAACAAAAATGAGTATCATTGCCAGGACGACAAACGTAACCGCGCTCGCCTTGGTGGCCAATGCCAGTTTCCCTTCAATGGTCTTGCCTTTGTTTTTCCCAAGGAAACTGTTGGAATTGCCTCCCGTCAAAGCGCTCATGCTGTCAGCGTCGCCTTTCTGCAGAAGAACAGAGACGATGAGAACCAGCGAGGCCAGCATCAGCAGGATGGTAAAGACTGTCTGTAAAGCGGTCATCCGAAATTCCCCCTCCATCAAATCAACACGCGCATCGTAGCATAAAGATAACCGAATATCAAGCGGAAACATCAGTCTTTGGGTTTATAGGTATACCTCGCTATCAGGCGCGGGATGCTGCCGTACATCCCGTAGGCGTCGGCATAGATGCGGTAACGGCCGCCTGATTCCCAGGTCGTTTTTGTCTGGTTTTCCACCATCACGAGGCGTTCACTGCCGCTGCCGTCACTGGCGTCCATCACAACAAGCTGGGGCTTGCTGCTGACCACTTCCTTGACGGGACCAGTGAAAACGTAGATCTGCGTATTGGAGATGCGGGTGTTCATGTTGGCAAGCAGGTCCGGATATCCCCAGGCATCCAGCGCCCAGGCCTTTTTCGTGTAAATGTCGGGCGGGGGGAGGTAGTACACGTCATATTTGACGGTCGTCGGGTTCTTCCCAGGAAAGTCAGCCCTGATTTCAACAGTGTTGGTGCCGATTTTTGAGAACATCGCCTTGAAACTGAATACCCCGGTGCTGCCGAGTTGGGACAGGTCCAACTCCTCGTGCGGGCTGAGCACGGTGATGGTAGCGCCCGCCCTGGTTGTTGCCCTGATGGTCATGCCCGGCTGGGAGCTTTCATCATCCAGGGTGCTTGCCAGATCCAGTGGAATGTCCTGGATTGCCCGGTGAATGACGATATCGATCGAGTTTTCCCTGTAGTACTGGCTGCGGACCACGATATGGATGCGGTTGTCACCAACGGGTTGAATCGCGGCGTTATAGCTGATATATCCATCCTGGGTATTCACAAAGGAAGAGAAATCCTCCCCGTTGATAAAGACCTTGCTGTTTTTCATGACATGAAACCGGATGTTATAAATCGGCGTGCTGACTTCGAGGTAGGTGACGTCGGGATTGATCAGCGTGATGGGCGACTGGGGTATGGTGATGGAATAGGTGACCGGGTCCATGCCCTTCTGCTCACCCGAACTGGTGCGGATGAATGGCGTCAAAACAACTTCCATGTCAGGCTGCGTCAGGTTTTCGATCAGCTCATACCAGAAGTAATCCGCAACCTGGAAGGTTGCGTAACCACCGGTGACGATGTAGGACTTACGGAGTTCCTTGATATAGATCTGAGCGCCCTCTGGGCCCGGGATCGAGATGGTATGCGCCGCCATATCATCCAGAATGGAAGCGGAAATGACAGGCTGCGGGGAGGCGTCGGCCTGCGGCCTGCCGGCCATCCAGGGAGACAGGACGAACTGATACAGCGCTATCCCGCCGGCGACAAGCACCAGGATCAAGGCCAGATAATGGAGATATCGCATCCGTCCAATGACGCGCTTTCGCTTGGCTTGCGTCAAAGGCACCGGTACCATCCCACCAAAACCACGGCTGGAAGGCTGCGCATATCCCCTGCCGTCACCTGAAGAGCTGTAATAGGTTGGTGAATCGGTAAAACCGTCATAATCGACCTGCTGGGTGTCAGTCAGCGCTTCAGCGGCCCTTCTCCTTGCGGTATGCGGATCGGCAAACAGCCTGTTGCGGTGAGACGAAGCGGAAACCTGCGAACCCGACGGGGCGAAACCGCGCTGAGCGCCCCTTGCGCGCAGCTGCTTCTGCTTTTGCTCACCCCTGCGCTTCCGCTCATGAAGGCTCAGCATTTCGATGGCAAGGCGGTCACGGCCATCCGTCTTGACATACTCGTTGCCCTGTTGGTCAAAGTTGATGACCGTCGGGCCTTCATCATCTGCCGGCGCCGCTTTTTCCAACTCCTCTGCCGGGAGAGGCCTGTCGAAACCCTGCTGTTCCAGGAGAGGTTCGCCGCATCGGAAACAGCGCGGCGAAGTCCCAGAGTTACAGTGTCCCCAGGCAGGGCACTTCATCCCGGTTCCCCGCCGGTCCTTGCTTTATTCATAACAGGAATGGCCAAGTTATTCATCGCCCATTTTGAGCACCGCGATAAAAGCTTCACTGGGCAGTTCAACGCTGCCGAACTTCCGCATGCGTTTCTTGCCCTCTTTCTGCTTTTCAAGCAGTTTCTTTTTTCGCGTGATATCGCCGCCATAGCATTTTGCCAGAACGTCCTTCCGCACGGCCTTCACAGTCTCGCGCGCGATGACCTTGCTGCCGATCGCGCCCTGGATGGGAATCTCAAACTGCTGGCGCGGGATGACTTCCTTCAGCTTTTCGGCGATATTCCTGGCCCGCGCATAGGCCTTGTCCTTGTGGACGATCATTGTAAAAGCGTCACAGACCTCGCTGTTGAGCAGAAAATCCAGCTTGACCAGTTCGCTCTCCTGATAACCGGTCAGCTCGTAATCCAGCGAAGCGTAGCCGCGGCTGCGGCTTTTCAGCTGGTCGAAAAAATCATAGATCACTTCGTTCAGGGGCATGTCGTAGGTCAGTTTGACGCGGCTTCCCTCGTACTGCATGTCTTTGAAGACGCCGCGCTTGTCACGGCACAGTTCCATCAAGGTGCCGACAAATTCCTGCGGGGTGTGAAGCGACGAGAGGACGAAAGGCTCCCGCATAACCTCTATCTCCGCCTGGGGCGGCAGGTTGCTTGGGTTGTCTATGCGGATTGTTTCCCCGTTTGTTTTGACCACTTCATAGATGACGTTGGGCACCGTCGTGATCAGGCCGAGGTCAAACTCCCGCTCCAGGCGTTCCTGGATGATTTCCATATGCAGAAGGCCGAGGAAACCGCATCGGAATCCGTAGCCCAGCGCGGAACTTGTTTCCGCCTCAAAGATCAGGGACGCGTCGTTCATTTTCAGCTTGTCAAGGGCGTCCCGCAAAGCCGGATAATCTGCCCCATCTGAGGGATAGATGCCGCAGTATACCATGGGGATGACCTGCTTGTAACCCGGCAGCGGGCTTGCTGCAGGGTTCTCGGCGTTGGTGATGGTATCCCCCACCCTGGTTTCCCGGACTTCCTTGATGGAAGCGCTGACATAACCGACCTCTCCCGCGGACAGCCTCTCGCAGGGCAGGAAACCCGGGGTGAGCATACCGACTTCGACAACATCAAACTCGGAGCCCGCTTGCATCATGCGCATCCGCATGCCTGCGGCGATGCTGCCGTTGACAACGCGTACAAGACAGATAACGCCTTTGTAATTGTCGTAAACCGCGTCAAATACCAGGGCCTGCAGCGGCGCGTTCTCATCCCCCCGCGGCGGCGGGATCCGTTTGACAATGGCTTCCAGCACCTCTTCTATCCCCAGTCCCAGTTTGGCAGACACAAGGGGCGCGTCCTGCGCGGAAAGGCCGATCAGTTCTTCGATTTCTTTCCCGGCTTCGTCTGGCCGGGCGCTTGGCAGGTCAATCTTGTTGATGACGGGGATCGTTTCCAAGTCATGTTCCAGCGCCAGGTAAACATTGGCCAAAGTCTGCGCTTCAACGCCCTGGGTCGCGTCCACAACCAGCAGCGCGCCTTCGCAGGCTGCCAATGCCCTGCTGACCTCATAGGTGAAGTCAACATGACCGGGGGTATCGATCAGGTTGAGGGTATATTCCTGCCCGTTCCTTGCGAGGTAACGCATGTTGACGGCCTTTGACTTGATGGTGATACCGCGCTCGCGTTCCAATTCCATGGAGTCCAGCACCTGCTCCATCATCTGGCGCTGGTCGAACACCCCCGTTTTTTCCAGGATGCGATCCGCAAGTGTGCTCTTCCCGTGGTCAATGTGCGCGATGATGCAAAAATTCCTGATCCTGTCCAGACGATCTGAAGCCATGAGCCCTCCGTCAAGTATGTCCGGGTGAATGGTCAAAATGCCGCTGCATTTGGATGTTGAGCAGGTTGATGTTGCCGCAGCCCATGGTCAGCACAAGGTCGCCTGCCCTGCCATTTTCAAGAAGCCAGGCTTCAGCATCAGTAAAACCGGGGGCAAGGTACGCTTCAATCCCATGGGCCCGCATCCCGTCGACAAGCATCGTGCTGTTGATATCACCCGGGTCGGTTTCCCTGGCGGCGAATATATCGGTCACCAGGGTAATGTCGGCCTCTGTTGTGCAGGTCAGGTAATCCCTGAACAGGGTCTTCACACGGCTGTAGGTATGCGGCTGCATCACCGCGATAACGCGCCGGTCCTGCAGTTTGGCCATGCCGATCGCGGCCCGCATTTCCGCAGGGTTGTGGCCGTAATCATGATACAACTCCATCCCTTTGACGATCCCGGTGTGCTCAAACCTGCGGTGCGCGCCGGCATAGCGACCCAGCGAGAGCGCGGCTTTCTCCATGTCGGCCTGAAGGACGTGGGCACCTGCCAGGGCGGCCAAAGCGTGCAGGGCGTTGTACAGCCCGGGTACCTGAAGCCGGACCTCGCACAGCGTCGAGCCGCCGGTTAGTGCGTCGAAAGCCGCGCAGCCCCTGGCGTTATAGGTGATCCTGCCAAAAGAGTAATCAAAACCTTCGCCGTTGCCAAAAGTGAGCACGCGGCGGCGTTTCTTTTCAAGTTTCCCGACGACCCGGCGCACCCGTTCATCTTCCCAGTTGACAATCGCGGTGCCGTCATCCGGAAGCCTTGAGAGAAACTGAAGGAACGCCTCTTCAACGTGTTCCATATCTCCGTAGCAGTCCAGATGATCTTCCTCAATGTTGAGCAGCAGGGCGACGCTGACAGGCATGTGCAGGAAACTGCGGTTGAACTCGCAGGCTTCGGCAACAAAAATGCCGCTGTCTCCCTTCCTGACGCTGCCTCCGATGGCATCCAGGCTGCCGCCCAGATGAACGGACGGATCCAACCCAGCGTCAGCCAGCATCTGCGCCAGCATGGCAGAGGTGGTCGTCTTCCCGTGAGTGCCGCTAATGCAAACCGGCACCGGAAACGCGCGCATCATTTCTCCCAGCAGTGCCGCGCGTTCCATCTGGGGCACCCCGAGCCTCCCAGCCTCCAGGCGTTCCGGGTCCTGAGGTGAAATGGCCGCAGAATACACCAGAAGCCCCGCGCCTTTGACCATATCAGGATGATGGCCGACGCGGACGTCCAGCCCCTTTCCGCGCAGCCTGGAGATCTGGTAGCTGTCAGCGCTGTCGGTACCAGACAGGATATGCCCGTCTGCGGCGAGCATTTCCGCCAGTCCGGACATGCTGGAGCCGCCGATCCCAACCATGTGGATCCGCTGGCCGGACAATGCTTTGAGATAGGGCTGTCGCATTGCGTCCTTTCTTGCAATCGGTCAGGTTATGATTATACAGTCGGCTTTATGCCTTGACAAGTTTACCGGAATCAGGGGTCATCCGCGCCTGCTTGCGCGCGTAGCAGAACATCTGCTGCTGCAGGACCCCGGATACCCCGGGGTACCGGTCAAAGGGGAAACCTTCCGGGTATTCCTGCCTGAGGACCCTGTCTATCCAGACATCCACCGGAAAAGCATCCAGGCGATGGTAAGCGAACAGCATCACACAGGAAGCGACCTTGATTCCCACGCCTGGCAGACCCGTCAGTTCGGCCAGCATCTGCGGGTCTGTTTTTTCATAAAGACCGTCCAATGAAAAGCCGCCCTGCGAGATGATTGCAGCCGTTTGCTGCACATACCCGGTGCGGTAGCCAAGCCCGCAGGATTCCAGTTCTTCCCGCGAAGCCCCCGCGAGAGCGGATGGCACGGGAAAAGCGTATCCGCCATGGTCGATAGGCAGGCCAAAACGAGCGCAAAGACGCTTCACGCAATCCCTGATAGCCGGGATGTTTTTACGCTGGGAAATGATGAAGCATATCAGGGTCTCAAAGGGTTCCTGCCGCAGGATTCTCATGCCTCCGGCATAATCCACCGCCCTGCGGAGATATGATCCGTCGTGCGGCACCATGCCGATGATCCCTGCATAATCTGTGTCCAGGTCAAAATAGTCATGCCAGACAGCGGAAAACTCATCCTGCGTACATGAGAAATCAAAAAGGTCCCTGCCGGCCTGCCGGATGCGTATACGGCGGCCCTTTGCGGTCAGCGAGTATTCCCCGCCGTCCGGAACGAAGCGGAAATTCTGCCCGCTTTCCGCCGTCAGCGCAAGGTCGAAACCCGGGATCCGAACAGTCAAACGTGTGCCCTCCGTGGATAATGTTCAGGGATTGTATCACGGGTCCATTTTTGATTCAAACCCGCCGTTTCACTCTGGAGTCATGCTATAATCACTTAGGAGGTGGATATGCGTAAAGAACAGGCGATCGGCTTCTTTGACAGCGGCCTGGGCGGCATCCACGTGCTGGGAGCCGTACAGAGCGCCCTGCCCGAAGAGAAGTACCTGTACATGGGTGACAGCGCCAACGCGCCGTACGGAACGAAAAGCGAAGATGAAGTCCGGAGCCTCACAGTCACAGCTGTACAGAAAATGGCGGAGAAGGGCATCAAAGCGCTTGTCATTGCTTGCAATACCGCTTCGGCGGCCGCGGCGGAAAGCCTTCGGGGGATTTTTTATTTTCCGGTGATCCCGATGGAACCCGCGCTGAAGCTTGCCGCGGCGGCATATCGGGAAGGCCTTATCCTTGTCCTTGCGACGCCGCTGACGCTTCACAGCGAAAGGTATAAAAACCTGTCACGCCTGTATGGGTCGCACGCCGTTCCCCTGCCCTGCCCAGGATTGGCGGATTTCGTGGAAAGGGAGGAGATGCAAGGCCCGGCCCTTGACCTGTACCTGGATCGTCTTCTCAAACCATATATGGGTAAAACAATAGATTCCGCCGTGCTCGGCTGCACGCATTACCTGTTCCTCAAAGATGTGTTCAAGCGTCATCTGCCTAAAGGTACGCGCATCATCGACAGCAACGGGGACGTGATCCTCCGCTTGCGCAAGGAACTGGCTGACAGGGATCTGCTTTCCAATCAGGGGAGTAAAGGGGCCGTCACCTTGCTGAGCAGCGGGGGGGCTGAGAAGGTCAATCAGATGGAACGCATGCTGCGCCTCGCTCAGGCAAGGTAGTCCGGATGCTCCTGAAACCATTGCCTGGACCGCTTCAAGTCTTCGAGCATCACCAGGCGCATGTCTTCCTTTGACTGGAAGACCGCTTCGGGCCTCAGGTAATTCAGATACCGCACCAACACCCTCTGCCCGTATAGTTCTTCGTTGAAATCAAAAAGGTGTACCTCGATGGAGGGGTCTCCTTCCGGAACGGTCGGGTGATACCCCTGGTTCAATACCCCCTGAACGGCCCGGCCTTCCTGGTCAAGCAGCAGGATATCCGCAACATAGACCCCGTCCGGAACCGCCGTCTCGCCTTTTCTGTAAGGGATGTTGGCAGTAGGTATCCCCAAAGCGGTTCCAAGCCGTTTGCCGCGGATCACCATCCCCTCATGCATTGCCAAAGGTTCCAATCTGCTCATGACGTCTCTACCAACCCATCCAGATAATCAGTCTATGTATAAAGCTGCCGGCAAGGGATTGTCAAGGAAGGGAAGCTCAGGACAGCGGAATTTCTTGACACGCGGCAGGGCGGATGATAGTGTCCGGTGCATCACGATCGACATTCGGAGGTTTGGATGGACAGGCTTGAAGCACTCGATCTGCTTAAAAGGCATAACAGGGAACCGTTCCATGTCCAGCACGGGCTGACGGTTGAAAAAGTCATGCGATGGTTTGCAATCGAACTGGGTTTTCCCCAAGAGGCTGATCACTGGGCGATGGTAGGGCTGCTGCATGACATTGACTTTGGGGAGAATCCGGACAGGCATTGCGAAGCTGCCCCGGACATCCTGCGGAACGCGGGGTTTGACGACGTCTTTATCCGTTCGGTCATTTCCCACGGCTGGGGCATCTGCAAGGGCAGCCCGAGACCTGAGCATGTCATGGAAAAAGTGCTGTTCGCGGCAGACGAACTCACCGGGCTGATTGGCGCCGCCGCGCTGATGCGCCCCTCAAAATCAGTCCAGGACATGGAACTGAAATCCCTCAGGAAAAAATTCAAGGACAAGTCCTTTGCCGCAGGCTGTTCAAGGGAAATCATCGCGCAAGGCGCTGAAATGCTGAGATGGGAACTGGATACGCTCCTGGAAAAGACGCTTGAAGCGATGAAAAGCTGTGAGGAAACTTTGCGCCGGGAACTGGCAGGCGACTGAAGCAGGCTTTCTTCCCCATACGGCCGCATGATCCTGTGCCTTTCGGAAATTAGGCACAGATAAGGCACAAGATTAGGCACAGCCCGCAGCCCTTGATAAGCCTCACTTTTTTGACGATTTTTTTCATTCTGTGCCTTTGTGCCTAATTTTTCAGGAAAAAGTATAAAACAGAAAACGAGCATGGTGCGTACAGACATAGCAAATGTTGAAATTTTAAGGCACAAAGGCACAAGACCAGATACTACATTACATAATATGTTATAAAATATAGGTTTAGGGGCCTGTGCCTTATTTGTGCCCTACCAGAGCGTCTGATAAGAAAGGCACAGCATGACGCGCAAGTCCGGTCCTCAAGGCTGCATAACCGATGCCGGGGCAGTCAGCGCCTGTGCATCCGGTGCACCAAAAGCAATTGATCAGCCTTATGGCTCCAGGCCAAATCCGTTGAACCATGCCCGCTTTCCGAATGGCAGCTTTTTCAATGTTCCGAAGGATTCTTCAGCGATGCCGACCGGCAGATAACAGACGAGCTCATACGTATCCGGAACGCCCACGATTTCGGCCATTTTCCGGCCGATCTGGTCCTCGTCTGTCACATGCCCTTCACCCAACAGCTATGGTACCCCAGCGAGGTCGCGGCAAGGAGCATGTTTTCTATGGATGCGGCATAATCCTGTACAGAAAAGCACCTGTCACGATACGCGCACACCCGTCTTGTCAGCACACAAATCATCGCGGGCGCTGTCTCGCCAAGAGGAGGCTGGATGACCCTATGCAGTTTAGCCAGCAAGGCCGGGTCATCCACCGCGACCAGACTGGTCGTCTGCATATTGCATCCGGACGGCGCTGCGAGGCCAGCCTTCATGATGCTGACCAGATGCTCCCTTGGTACCGGTACGCTCCTGTAGATGCCGCGGTAACTCCGCCTCGTTTGAATCGCTTCCAACGTGTCCGTTTGCTTCTCCTTCCATTATTTCCCTTATTGTCCGGCTCCTGATTCCCCTCCGCAGCAAGCCCGACATTGGAGGCCTCCTGGTTGCCGGCATCGAAGTTTTCGAGCGCTCCGCCCTCCTGCAAATTCAGCGGGCAAGGCGCTCTGAGTCAGGCATATTCCATAATCTTCAGGGACTTACCTGCAACAGAACTCCCACCGGAAAAGAAAACCCCCAGCCATGCTGCCGGGGGATTTTGGTGGTCTGTACTGGACTCGAACCAGTGACCCCATCGATGTGAACGATGTGCTCTACCAACTGAGCCAACAGACCTTACTGCGGATTTTCGATGTTCCCACCACCTGGTTCTACCAACTGAGCCAACAGACCGCATTCTGCCTCGCTGTCCATCAACAGCAACAAAAAAATAGCACAAAAACATATCAACGTCAAGCGGTTTTTTCCATCGCAACGGGCGGCGTTTGCGTAATCGTTTGTTTGATGTATAATGGCCATGGCATTTTTATTGATTTCGCGCGGAGGGACAAGGGATGGGAATTCTGGCGCAGGCGGCAGGGTCAAACCTGCAAAGCAAGGCGGATATCGCGCTCAGCGGCTGGTGGGCGGAGCAATTCTCCAAGTTTACTCCGTTGAATGTGATTCAGGTACTGGCTTTTGCGCTGCTGGCCGGCGTCATTGTTTCCCTTGTTTACAGAAAAACGTACCGCGGCGTCCTCTACAGCCCGACTTTCGGCACGACTTTGATCCTACTGACGCTGGTCACAGCACCGGTCGTCATGGCCATCGGGTCAAACGTTGCGCTTTCCATGGGCATGGTCGGCGCGCTGTCCATCGTCCGTTTCCGTACGGCGGTCAAGGACCCGATTGACACAGCCTATATGTTCTGGGGCATCACCATGGGGATCCTGATCGGCTCGGGATCCTATATCATTTCCCTCATCGTTGTCGCCTGCATCAGCGCGATCATGATCGGCCTCTCATTTGTCCGTATGCGCACCAATGAAAATTACCTGCTGGTCCTGCATTATGATCCTGCTTCAGAGCAGGAGATTGACGCTGAACTGCACCGGGGGGTCCGCAGTTACCGCGTACGCAGCAAGACCATTACCCGCAGCGGCGCGGAGATGACTGTAGACCTGAGACTTTCCCAGCGTTCTGATATTGTCAGCCACATGCTGGATATCGCGGGGGTCTATGACGCCACCCTGGTCGCCGTCCAAAACGAAACAGCCGTATAAAGAGCATGCCGCCTCAAGTCCGTCATGAACTGAAGTATTATATCAGCCAAAGCCAGTACCAGGTACTGGCCAGGACGCTCAGAGCCCTGTTGGACAGGGATGAGAACGCGGATGAGAACGCTGAGTATCTCATCCGTTCTCTGTATTTTGATACCATTTTTGACGACGCGCTGCTGGAGAAGATCGCGGGTGTTCAGAACAGGAACAAGTACCGGATCCGGATCTACAATCATTCAGACCGCCTCATCCGAATGGAATGCAAAAGCAAGTATGGCAGCTACGTCTCCAAGCGGCAGACGGTCATCAGCCGCGACCTGTGTGAGCAGTTGATTGCGGGCGACCCGACCGGCCTTCAGAACACCTCGTCAGGACTGCTTCGGGAGGTGTTCCGTGAAATGCGCCTGAATCTTCTGCATCCTGTGGTCATAGTGGACTACGTCAGGGAGGCCTACAGGCACCCTGCGGAAGACATCCGCATCACTTTTGACAAGCAGCTGCGCAGCGGCCTGTTTTCCAGGGATTTGTTCAATCCGAACCTTCCGACTGTGCCCCCGCTTTCCGCAGACCAGGTGATCCTTGAAGTGAAGTTCAACCGTTTTCTGCCGCCCTACCTCAGCAGCATCCTCAGCCTGGCCGCAGGATGGTCCTCCAGAAGCGCGATATCCAAATACACTCTGTGCAGGAGGTTTGAGGGCAAGGAGTTTTAAACATACCAAAGTCTTTTTACTTGTTCGGGGGAAAATCCTCAGTTCTCAGTTGAAAACAGGCTGACAGGGTTGAAAGGATGCCGGATGGAGAATAGATGCTGACCAAAAACCAGACGCTGACCTGCCGCGTTGAGGGACTCGGCGCGAACGGGGAAGGTATATGCAGGCACGATGGACAGGTTGTCTTCGTTCCTTTCTCTTTGCCCGGGGAAGAAATCGTCCTGCGGGTCCAGAAAACCGGAAAAAGCCATGGCTACGGAAAAGTCCTGGACGTGCTGGTTCCCTCCCCCTCGCGTGTTCAGCCTCCCTGCCCGTACTTTTTCCGGTGCGGCGGCTGTTCCGTCCAGCACATGGACTATGATTCGCAGCTGGATTTTAAAAAGAGACAGGTCGCTGACTGCCTCAGCCGCATGGGCGGCATCAGGCAGCCGGTTAATCCGGTCATCGGAATGGACCATCCCTGGAAATACCGGAACAAGACGGCCATGCCCGTCGCGGCGACGGCTGACGGCCCGGCAGCCGGTTATTACGCCCCCAGAAGCCACCGCCTTGTTCCCGTGACGTCCTGCCTCATCGCGCACCAAACGTCCGACGCCGCCGCGGATTGCGTGATTCGATGGATGAAAAGATTTGAAGTGTCTTCTTATGACGAGAGGAGCAAGGACGGGCTGGTAAGGCACATCATCACCAGAACCAGCCGCCTGGGCCAGGTCATGGTCACGCTTTCGGTGAATGGCAGGAGCATCCCGCATCAAAATGAATTGTCAGAGATGCTGCAGGAAGCCCTTCCCGCTTTTACGTCGCTGTGCCTGACCGCGCAGGAGGAAGGCGATAACGTCATCCTTGGGGATGATTACCAGGCGCTCGTTGGAAGCGGAAGGTTGACAGAGCAGATCAGCGGCCTGGAATTCGATTTCTCTCCCCTGTCCTTTTCGCAGGTTAATCTTGAGGTCTGCGAGAAAATGTACGCGCATGCCATAAAAGAAGCGGATGTCAGGCCCGGCGACTGCCTGGCAGACCTTTACTGCGGAGCGGGCGCAATCAGCCTACTTGCCGCAAAGTCTTCCGCCCGCGTTATCGGGATTGAGCTGTCTCCTTCCGCCATCCACGACGCGAAAGCAAACGCTGAACGAAACGGGACAGGGAACGCCCGGTTCCTGGAAGGACGCGTCGAAGCAGTTCTGCCGGAACTTGTCAGGCCAGGCAAGCTGAAGGTGGACGTCGTCCTGCTGGATCCGCCCAGAAAGGGCGCGCATCCTGATGCGCTGGACGCCATCGGTCAGGCAGCCCCCCGAAAAATCGTGTACATCAGCTGCCATCCTGCCAGCCAGGCGCGGGACGCGGCAATTCTGTGCGGATTTGGTTACAGGGTCGTTTCCGCGCAGCCTTTTGACATGTTCTGCCAGACGTCAGAAATTGAAAACGTGCTTGCCTTTGAACGAATTGACAGGGAGAATAAGGATGAGTAAAGCTTTGGAACGATTTCTGCGGTATGCGTCCATGGATACGACCAGCGATGAGAACACTGGGACGATCCCCAGCACACAGGGGCAGTGGGCATTGGCGAAACTGCTCCGCGACGAGCTGCTCGAAATGGGCGCTAAGCGGGTGTTGTTGGATGAGAATTGCTACGTGTACGGCCTGCTGCCGGCGAACGCGTACAATCAGCCGAC
>CAZJCB010000027.1:0-18940 GCA_964544245.1 uncultured Christensenella sp. | reverse complement strand
CCCGCTACTCATTCCGCGGCAACGGCGTGGCGGAAGGCGTGAACAAGGCGATGGACAAGGCGGCCGAGACCGCTGAGAACATCAGGAACGGCATCCGGAAGGATGAGAACGGCAACCCTGAGCAGTGACTTGAATATTCCTTTATAAGGATGAGGGGCTTGCATGCCCCTTTTCCGTCGTAAACTTGTACGGACCGGATAAAAGTGGCAGAATGTGGCTGAAATGAGCATAGAGGAGGTGACAGCCCGTGCAGAAGATCCTGCTGGTGGAGGATGAGCCGAACATCGCCCGCTTTGTGGAGCTGGAACTGGGCCACGAGGGCTATGAGGTGGTGAAGGCCGCCGACGGGCGCGAGGGCCTGCGGCTGGCGGAGGAGGGCGGGTTTGACCTGTTGCTGCTGGACATCATGCTGCCGGGCATCAGCGGCCTGGAGGTGCTGCGCCGGCTGCGGAAGAACAGCGAGGTGCCCGTCATCATGCTCACGGCGCGGGACGCGGTGATGGACAAGGTGACCGGGCTGGATATGGGGGCGGACGATTACATCACCAAACCCTTTTCCATCGAGGAACTCCTGGCCCGCATCCGCACCGCCCTGCGCAAGAAGGGCCGGCAGCAAGCGCCCAGGCTCACCTTCGGGCCGCTCACGCTGGACATCGCCCGGCATACGGTGGAGGCGGACGGGGAGCCGGTGGAATTGACCGGGCGGGAGTTCGCCCTGCTGCAGGCGCTGATGGAAAACCCCGGCATCGTGCTCAGCCGGGAGAACCTGATGGACCGCGTCTGGGGCTATGACTTTGTCGGGGAGACCAACCTGGTGGACGTGTACATCCGTTACCTGCGCGCCAAGATCGCGGGCAGGACGCCCCGCCGGCTCATCCAGACAGTGCGCGGGCTGGGCTACGTGCTCAGGGAAAATGAGAATGAAGCCCCAGGCGACTGAAAATAAGAGGATGCACTCCATCGCGCTGCGGATCTCCCGCGGCTTCCTGCTGCGCCTTGTGTTTACCCTGCTGGCGGTGAACGTCCTGCTGGCGGCTTCCGCCCTGGCGCTGAGCGCCTACAGCCTGGAGAAGGCCGCGCTGGGGGACGCCTGGCAGGCAGACCTGCGGCGGGGGATCTCCGTCCAGGGGGAACTGCCCCTGATGCAAAAGATCGCGTCGTTGGAATACTCCTTTGCCTTGGGGGATGGAGAAATACACCGCGTGCCCATCGGGCCGGCGCTGCGGACCGCCGCCTGGGCGCTGGCAGGGCTTCTGGCCGGCGAAGCCATTCTGGTTGTGCTGCAGCACCGGGGGAGCAAGCGCCGGGTGCAGCGGCTGATGGCCCCCCTGCGCCAGATGGCGCAGGCCGCGCAGGAATTCAGCCAGGCGCGCTTTGACGAGGCGAAATTCCATACACTGGAGGACGCCATAGACAGGCTGAGCGTGCAGTCGCCGAACGCCCGCCTGGCCACCGGGGACAGCGAGCTCAGCGGCCTTGAAGAAGCCGTCAACAAGCTCATCAACCGCATGCACGAGGCTTACCGGCAGCAGATCCGCTTCGTATCCGACGCCTCCCATGAGCTGCGCACGCCCATCGCCGTCATCCGCGGCTATGCCGACCTGCTCACCCGCTGGGGCAAGGAGGACCGCAAGGTGATGGACGAATCGGTCAAGGCCATCCGCGACGAGGCGGACAACATGCAGCGCCTGGTGGAAGGGCTGCTCTTCCTGGCCCGCGGCGACGCCGGGCGCACGCCTTTTACACCGGTACGGGTGAACCTGGACGAGCTGGCGGCGGAAGCCTTTGAGGAGTACAACCTGATCTGCAAGGACCACCTCTGGCGCAACCGCAGCGAGGGCGGCGTGCCCGCCTGGGGGGACGAGGCGATGCTCAAGCAGGCGCTGCGCGTGCTGGCGGACAACGCGGTCAAATTCTCCCCGCCCGGCTCCGTCATCACCCTGCGCGCCTACCTGGACGACCAGGGCATGGCCTGCCTGAGCGTACAGGACAACGGCGCGGGCATCCCCGCCGCGGACCTGCCGCACGTGTTTGAGCGCTTTTACCGTTCCGACCCCGCCCGCGTCAAGGGCGGCGCCGGCTTGGGCCTGTCCATCGCCAAATGGATCGTCGACCGCCACGGCGGGCACATTGATATCTTCTCCAGCGAGGGCGTCGGCACCCGCTTTACCCTCATCCTGCCGCCGGCCAAGGAAACGAAGGAGACTGAAGCGGCGCCCGCGGCGATTGCCTTGAAATGAATCGGAGAAATGAAGAGAAGAGGACACCGGGGGATAAGACCCCCGGAGGCGCCTCTATACGGCCTTTTTCGCCCTGCTGACGTTTTTGGCGCGCAGCTCGTGGCTCAGTTCGCGCTTGCGCATGCGCAGGGTTTGGGGGGTGACCTCCAGCAGTTCGTCGTCGTCGATAAACTCCATGCATTCTTCCAGCGTCATCGCGCGGACGCTGATGAGGCGCATGCTGTCCTCGGCCGCGGCGGAGTTCCGCGTGTTGGTGACGTGTTTTTTACGGCAGACGTTGACCACGATGTCGCCCGGGCGGCTGGACTGGCCGCAGACCATGCCCGCGTACACGGGCGTCTGGCTGCCCAGGAACAGCGCGCCGCGTTCCTGCGCGGCGAACAGGCCGTACTGGGTGGTCTCGCCCGTCTCAAAGCACACCAGCGCGCCGACGTTGCGCCGGGGGATGTCGCCCCGGTAAGGCTCGTAGCCCTGGAACACCGCGCTCATGATGCCCTCGCCGCGGGTGTCCGTCAGGAACTCGTTGCGGTAGCCGAACAGACCGCGGGAGGGAACGGAAAACTCCAGCCGCACGCGGTCCTGCCCGGCCATGGTCTTCAATACGCCGCGTCGGCGCCCCATCTTTTCAATCACTGAGCCGGCTGCGGCCTGGGGCACGTCGGCGCGCAGGAGTTCCATCGGTTCGCACAGCTCGCCGTCGATTTCCTTCAGGATGACCTCGGGCCTGGACACCTGGAACTCATAGCCCTGGCGGCGCATGGTCTCGATCAGCACCGACAGGTGCAGTTCCCCCCGGCCTTTGACGATGAACTGGTCCGGCGTCTCCCCGTCCTGCACGTTCAGGGAGACGTTGGTCTGGATCTCCTTGTACAGCCGCGCGCGCAGGTGGCGGCTGGTCACGTAGGTGCCCTCCCGCCCGGCGAAGGGGCTGTCGTTGACGGAAAAGGTCATCGCGACCGTCGGCTCCCCGATGGAGACGAAAGGAAGGGGCTCCGGATTCAGGGGGTCGCAGACGGTGTCGCCGATGTTCAGGTCCTCCAGGCCGCTGAGCGCGACGATGTCGCCGGCAGAGACGGTGTCCGCCGGGATGCGCTTGAGCCCGTCAAACACGGACAGTTCGGTCGCCTTGAACCCGTCGCGCGTCAAGGGGTCCAGGAAGTTGCATCGGACAACCGGGTCGCCCGTGTTGACGCTGCCGCGCGTGATGCGGCCCACGCCGATGCGGCCGACGTACTCGTTGTAGTCGATGGTTGAAATCAGCGCCTGGAAGGGCCCCTCCGGCTCGCACACCGGCCCCGGGATATAGGTGCGGATGGCCTCAAACAGCGGCTTCAGGTCGGTGCCGGGGGAGTTCAGGTCGGTCGTGGCGGTGCCCTGGCGCGCGGAGACGTAGAGGATGGGACGCTCCAGCGCGTCGGCCCCTGCTTCCAGGTCGATGAGCAGGTCCAGCAGCTCGTCCACCACCTCTAGGCTCCTGGCGTCGGGCCTGTCCACCTTGTTGATGACCACCAGGACCGGCAGGCTCAGGCTCAGCGCCTTTTTCAGCACGAAGCGGGTCTGGGGCATGGGCCCTTCAAAGGAGTCGATGAGCAGCAGCACGCCGTCCACCATCTTCAGCACCCGCTCCACCTCGCCGGAGAAATCCGCGTGGCCGGGGGTGTCCACGATGTTGATCTTGGTGCCGTCCCAGTGCACGGCGGTGTTCTTGGCCAGGATGGTGATGCCGCGCTCCCGTTCCAGGTCGCCGGAGTCCATCACGCGCTCGCGCACCTGCTGGTTCTGGCGGAAGGTGCCGGACTGGCGCAGCATCTGGTCCACCAGGGTGGTCTTGCCGTGGTCGACGTGGGCGATGATGGCGATGTTGCGGATGTCTTCCCGAATCATGTTTGCAGTTTATCCTTTACAAATTGGCAGTACTTCAGGACAGGGGACGCCCGGAGACTTCATCCCCGGGGCCCCTGGCAAGGGACGTCGTCCCTTGACCTGGCGCTATTCATATCCGGTTATTGCTCATTGCCCTGAAGAACAGGACGGTTCGAAAGCCCCGGACGGCTATCTCCAGTCCGGCGGCTCGCCGCGCGTCGCCGCGCCCGGCAGAAAGGGGAGAACAACTGGATCGCGGTTCAAATCATTTGCGTTCCTTGCGTTTTTACACGCAGGCATCCCGCTTGCGTACAGCGCCGATTATAGCCTGCCCTTCCGGGATTTGTCAAGATTGGCAACCTGAAAATCCATACCATGACAGCAAAGGGGAACAGATCCTGAACTCTTTCCGGGAAGCCGATTGCCCGAGGGGGCCTGCCGCATTATAATGGGGCGCGGCAGACCGTGGATGGTGGAGGCAGCCTGATGGACGTTGGTTTCGGGAAGCCGGACGAGATCGATTCGTGGATGGACCTTGTCCGTAAGGTCCGCCTGGAGTTTCCGGGGCTGGAGACAGAGGCTGGGCTTGCGGAGCACCGGGAAACGGTGCTGAAGTTCATGCGGCGCAATACGGCGATCCGCGCCAGGGACAAGGGAAGAATCACGGGCATGCTGCTGTTCTCCGCAAAGCGCAACACGCTGTGCTGCCTGGCCGTTGACCCTCAGGAGCGGGGGCGGGGCGTCGCGGGGGAGATGTTCTCACTGATGCTGACCGTCGCGGACCGGTCAAGGGACATTACCGTGACAACTTTCCGGGAGGGTGACCCGAAAGGCGCCGCTCCAAGGGCGTTCTACAAGAATCTGGGGTTTGCGGAGGCCGGGTTGACGGAAGAGTTCGGTTATCCCTGCCAGCAGTTCATCCTGCGCCCCCGGGACATGGCCTGAGTTTGCTCTTTCCGCGAAACGTCGGGCACTGGGAAACCGCCGGCCCCGTCTGCCCGCAGAACGCTAAGAAAAGAGGAGAATACCATGTGGCTGCTGATGGCCGTCTTGTCCGCCCTGTTCGCGGGGTTGACCTCCATCCTCGCCAAGAGCGGTATCCGGAAGACGGATTCCGACCTGGCGACCGGGCTGAGGACGGTGGTCGTACTGGCGTTCTCCTGGGTCATTGTTTTCGTGGTCGGCTCCGCCGGGAGCATCCGCACGATCGGCGCCCGTTCGCTGGTTTTCCTCATCCTGTCCGGCCTCGCGACGGGGGCTTCCTGGATCTTTTACTTCAAGGCCCTCTCCATGGGGGACGTGAACAAGGTCGTGCCGGTGGACAAGTCCAGCACCATCCTGACGGTGCTGCTGGCCATCGTCCTGTTCAACGAGACCAGTAACCTGCCCGTGCGGCTTTTCAGCGTCGCGCTCCTGGGCGCGGGCATCTTCATGATGGTCGACCGGAAGAAATCGGCCGGCGGGAAGCCGGGGGACAGCCGCTGGATCGTCTACGCCCTGCTGGCGGCGGTCTTCGCGGCGCTGACCTCCATCCTCGCCAAAGTCGGCATCCAGAATGTCGAGTCTAACCTGGGCACGGCCATCCGCACCCTGGTCGTCCTCCTGATGGCCTGGGTCGTCATCCTGATGAAGGGCAAGCAGACGCAGGTCAGGACGCTTGACCGGAGGGAGCTCCTGTTCATCGCTCTCTCCGGCGTGGCCACGGGGGCGTCCTGGCTGTGCTATTATTACGCCCTGCAGAACGGCGTCGTCAGCGTGGTGGTGCCCATCGACAAGATGAGCATCCTGGTCGCCGTCGCGTTCTCCTGGTTCGCGTTCGGGGAAAGGCTGAGCCGGAAAGCCTTCGCCGGCCTGCTCCTGATGGTCGCGGGCACGCTGCTGATGGTGCTCGCAGGCTGAGGCCGGGGGTGGATTCGTCCTGACTGAGAGGATAGAACCGGGGAACAGGTCCCCCGGTGTTTCCCCGTCAGGTTTTTCAATCTTACATACCGGCGGGGACCACGGACTCCGCGGGGACCCAGCCGCGGTCCAGTCCCTGGGCGGACATGAACTCCATGAACACCCACCCGTTCTCCTCAAAGAACACGCTGACCTCGCTTCCCGCGGGGAGGACCTCGCCCTCGAAGTCGTTGTAATCCTCCCCGGGGCCGTAGCGCGGGAAGGCGTCCGCCGCCGTGTTTGCTTCATACCCAGTCATATCCCAAGCCGGGGTGTCCCCGGTCTTCGTAAAGGTGCCGATCATGAAATAGAGCCGCCTCTTGCCCACGCCGGCGTAGTCCATCTCCGTCAGCATGTATTTGCCTTCGGTAAAGAGTCCGTATACGCTTTTCATCTTGCTGGTGACGAACGCGTTCCCTTCCCGGTAGTTCTTGCCTGGCCCGCGGTAAGCCATCGCGCGCTGGGCGCCCTTGTCGATCGTCTTGAGTTTGTGCAGCGTGTTCTGCACGACCGGCCAGGGGTTAATCGGTGCGGGTTCGGACGTGTCGGCTGCTGCTTCGGGCTCGGGTGTCCCGTCCGGCTGCGCTGTTGCGGCCGCCTCGGCCTGGGGCGCTTCGGTCGCCTCAACCTCGATAAAGGCCAGCCGCCCTTCCGCGAAGCCTTGGTCGTTGTAGTGCTGCGCCAGCGCGCGCAGGTCGTTCCCGTATTGTGCCGCCAGGTCCGGGTTCAGCTGCGCGTAATCGTGCGGGTCGAACTCCGCGCTGCCCTGTATTCCCTGCGCGACGCCGATCGCGCGGTAATGCAGCGCCGCCTGCGTGTAATCGGTGCCGAACACTGCCGCCAGGTCCGGGGTGTTGGCCAGGTACCATTTGGCGTCAAAACACGGGGACCCCCTGCGGCCTTCATGGATGCCGTAGTTGAGCCAGTGCGCGCGTAAAAGCCCCTCGTCCCCGCCGGAGGCGGCCACCAGGTCGGGGTTCTTCTGCGCATAATAGGAGACGTTGAAGAACGCGGCGGCGTTTGGGTCCTGACCTTGTTCCTGAACAATATCGATTATCGGATTTGTCGGCTCCGGCAATATATCCAGATAGATTGCCGGAGTGCTTTGGGGGATAAGTGCTGCGGTCTGTGTTGCTTGCGATGCCACAGCCCCTTCGGTCAGCGAGTAGGGGATGTTGTTTTCCGCAGCATATTGCTGTGCAAAGCTCCCTTCTTCCACTTCAAGGGTAAGCCTGTCACAGGAATCAAAGGCGCTTTCGCCGATGTACTCAACGCCTGGATGGATCGATACTGTTTCAAGATTGAAGCAACTGGCAAATAGGCTTGATTCGATGCGCGTCACCAGGGGAGGGATCTTCAGGTTCGTGATCCCGCTGTTGAAAAACGCGTGGCTCCTGATTTCCCACACGCTGTCGGGGAATGTGACGCTTCGCAGGTTGGAAGCGGAGCCGAAGGCCAGGACACCAATCCGCTGCGTTCCCTCAGGGACCGCATACACTGCGTTCGCCATACCGGCGGGGTAGGTGTTGAGCATGTCAAGGGTTTTATCAAATAGTACGCCGTCGGTGGTTTCATACACCTCGTTGCCTTGCGCCACGGTGATCGCTGTAAGGTTCGGGGAGTAGGAAAACGGCCCCGAGCCGATGCTCCAAGCGCTTGCGGGGATGGAAACGTGTGAAAGGGAGGCGTTGCTCGAGAAAGCGTAATCCCCGACATGGATCACCCCTTCAGGCATATCAACGCTGTTCATGGCGCAGCCGGCGAACGCGGACACCCCGATTTCGGTGACGCCGGGGGGGATCATGACGTCCTGAAGGGCCCTGCACCAATGGAACGCGCCTTGCCCGATGCGCGTGACGCTGCCTGGTATGGTGATTTCCGCCAGTTTTTCATCCAGGGAAAACGCCCAGTCCCCGATGTCAGCCAGGGTGCCCGGCAGAACGACTTCCGAAAGGCTGCCGCAGGATGAAAACGCGTACTCCCCGATGGACAGGACCCCCTCGGGGATGGCTGCGTACTCCAGGCTGCTGTTTTCGTTGAAGGCATACGCCCCGATTCCGGTTAAGGCAAGCCCTTCCAGCTGCCCGGGAATGACAAGCCGGGCAGCGTTTCCCAGATACCTGGCAATGACCATCGTTCCGTCTTCATTCAGGGCGGTTTCATAGTCTCCGGCCGGGGCGGGCGTCTCTTCCATTGCCGGCACAGGGGTCGGCTGGCCTTCCGTTGGTGCGGCGGCCTGAGGGCTGCCTGTCGATAAAGCATAAGGTATGCCGTTTTCGGCCGCGTATTGCTGCGCGTAGCTGCCATCGCCCACCTGGAGCACAAGGCTGTCGCATCCTGCAAAGGCATTCTCCTCAATGGTTGATACGCTGTCCGGGATCCACAGGCTGGTGAGGCCCGCGCATCCTTTGAACGCGGCGTACCCGATTTCGGTGACGCCTTCCGGGACCACAAGTTCCTTCAGGCTCGTGCAGTTCTCAAAAGCGCTCTGGCGAATCGTGTTCAGGCCGCTTGGCAACCCAACGCTCACCAGGTTCTCACAGCGGTCGAACATGCCGAAGTCAATTTCTTTCAAGGCCGGGGGCAACGTGATGTTTGTGAGTTGATAGCAGTAGCGAAACGCGCTCTGCCCAATACTCATGATACTGTCAGGAAGTGAGATTTGTTCCAGGTTTGAGCAGCCGTCAAACGCAAATCGACCTATTGATGCAATACCTGAGGGGATCTCTATATGTGTGAGAAGGCGGCATTGGGCAAACGCGCCATCGCCGATGATGGACACGCCCGCCGGGAACGATATGCTTTGATTGACCATTCCTCCGGGGCATGCCAATATCGTCGCCATCGCCTTGTCCATCAGGATGCCGCCCCATGAAGCATAGGCCGCGTTTTCCTTGCTGACCCGGATATCCGTCAGGCTTTCACATCCGCCGAAGACGTACTTCCCGATGCTGGCCACGCCTTGCGGGATGTTCATTTCCCTCAGGCTCCTGCAGCCGTAAAACGTGTAATCCCCGATGGATACGATCCAGTCCGGGATCTGGATGACGGCGAGGTTTTCAGCATTGTAAAACGCATTCTCTCCGATCTCGGTCATACTGGGAGGGATGGTAAGGCGTGTCAGGATCAAGGCGTAATTGAATGCGTATGGCCCAACATTCATCGTACCTTCAGGGATTGCGTAATCTGCTTCAGATTTGGCGCAGGGATAGCAGATCAGGGTGCTGGTCCTGGTATCAAACAGCACGCCTTCCAAAGCCTTATAGAACGGATTGTCCGGGGAGACGGTAAATTCCTCCAGATTCTCGCAATATTCAAAGGCTCCGCTGCCGATGCTTGAAAGGCTTTCCGGTATCGCAATTGTTCTCAGGCCCTTGCAGCTTCTGAATGCCCATCCTTCCAGTGTTTCCAGGCTCGCAGGCATCCTGATCTCCGTCAGCTGTTTACAGTTTCTGAACGCCCGCTCCCCGATGACCCGGACGCCTTCGGGTATCGTGACGCTGATCAGTTCGCTCTTGTCGCGGAACGCTTCCCTCCCAATGGCTGTCACGGCATGCCCGTCCAGGGTATCCGGAACGGTCAACACCGCCTCGCTGCCGTTGTATTTCGTGATGACGGCCGTGCCGTCTTCGTTCAGGGCATATTCATAGTCTCCGCTTGCCAAATTCGCGCTTTCGCCGGCCTGCGTGGAACAAGCCGGTAAAAGCAATGCCGCGCAGAGCATGAACGCTGCGATTTTCTTCATTGCACCTCACCTCAGTCTTTCTTCAGATGAACCTGATTCAGGATTATACCGATACCAGGATAAGTTGAGTTTTCCTGAAAAATCGAGAGATATCGGGTCAAGGGGTCCGGGTCCTGCCGCCTGCTTGCGGGGTGCGGGCAGAACTGCCGCCTCCCGGCCTTACACAGTTGCTGAATCACTTGACGTTGATGTTTCCCGTATATGCGGACGCCTTGTTCTTCCCGTCGCGCACGATGGCCAATACCTGATAATTGCCTGGCTTCGCGGGGGTGAAGCTGAAGGCGTTTTTCGCGCTGAACGGTGTCGTGGAACCCAGGGTCGCGCCGTCTTTGAATACCTGGAAGGAATACTCGTAGCTGCCGGTGCCGCTTGAAGCCTGGGCTTTGACGGAGACGGCCTGCCCCGTGGCGGTGTAGGCGGTGTTTGCCTGGGCGCTGACGGTCAGGGGCCAAAGGATGGCCACTGGGGTGATCAGCTGGATGGGCCCCAGGGTGACAGGTGGCACGGTGATCAGTTGCTGTGGGTCCGGTTCCGGGGCAACGGGGGGATCCGTTACCGGCGCGGCTGTCACTGGAGCTGGCGTCACAGGTTCAGGGATGGGAGGTAAGACTGTAACGGGGGGAGGAATCGTTATCGGCGCGGTTATTACGGGCCGGGGAGTGTTGGTTACCCTGACGACGGGCGAGGTGACAGTGATGGGAATGCTGTCACGCCAAATCTGTGCGATGCTGTCGTCCAGCGTTGCCCGGACGATGTAGGACCCGCGCTGGCTCGGGGTAAACCGGAAAATGTTCTTCGGGCTGAAATCCTGACGCATGCCTGGCGTATCCAGCATCGTGCCGTCCTTGATGACCTGGAAGGCATAATTGTATTCCCCGCTTCCCGCGCTTGCGCTGGCGGTCACTTCGGCCTGTTCGCCGGTTAAGAGCCTGTCCCTTGAAACCCGCAGTTCCAGCATAGCCACGAAATCCACCGCGATGGAAGGGGAGAACGCGCCGGCCAGGTTCCTGCCGTCCCAGGCGGCCGCCTGGATGGTGTAGAGGCCCGCTTCCGCGGGGACGAAGACGAAGCTGTTCCCCGCGCCAAACGGCTGGTGGAGTTCTGTCGCGCTCCCTTCCCTGTATGCCCGGAAGGCGTAGAGCGTGTCCCCCGCCGCGCCGGAGGCCAGGGCCGTCGCGGTGACGCTGCCGCCCAGGGTGATACTCCGGGCGCTGAGGGCGACGCCGTCCAGCGTGAGAACAGGGGCGGGGATGATGTCAAAGCGGATGTCCCGTTGGAGTCGGATATTGCTGTAGCTCATGCTCAGGGAGGCAGCGTACGTGCCGGGCGCGGAGAAGGACAGGTCGATGCCGCCTTCCTTGGTCGGCTGCCAGGACGCCGCGCTTTCAAACGCTGCGTCCCCTGAGAGCCCGGGCATGAAATAGTTCTCTGTCGGCTGCGTCCCTTCGGGCAGCAGGTCAGGGGAGGGGATGCTGATCATTTCTCCGACCATGGCGCTGTACAGGTCTGCCATTTCGATGCGTTCGGGCAGCGCCGCGTCGACGACATGGATGAGGACGGGGACGGACGCGTTGAAACCGCCCGAGTCGCACCAGAGGGTCCCGGTCACGTCGCCCGTATGGGAAAGGGAGGCGGCGACCAGGCTGCATACGTCCGGCGGGCCCGCCTGAGCGCGCAGCCTCATGGCGTCGCCGCTCATGTCGTACAGCGACCAGACCGGCTCGCCGAAATACACTGAGGGCAGCTGCCAAAGCTCCGCGTCCAGGGTACTCTGCATACGGACCTCCGCGATGACAGCGTTTTCCACGTTGCCGCCCAGGTAGACCGTCGCCTCAACGATGCCTTTGTCAAGCCGGATCGGGCTTCCCGGCACCATGCCGCTGGCGTCTGATATGATGAACATGACGTCGTCGGAGAAGATCACGTTGCCTTCCCGCATGGTGATCTTGCCCTGGTAATAGCCGGGGTTGGTGAAACGCAAGCCGATGGCGTCGAAGCCTTTGCTGACCAGCGACGCGCTGAGGACAGAGGGGTCCAGGACGACCATGAAATCAAACTCGTCTGAGGGCAGGCCCGTCCCGGCGGGCAGAAGCACAGGCCTGGGGACGTAGACCGTTTCTCCCGCGGCGGCCCTGTAGACGTTGGAAGATAAGGACATGGATGTTGGCACTGAGAGCGCGCTGACGTGGAAGAGCGCCGGGATCGAAGCGCTGTACTCCCCGATGGCGCAGCGGACGCTGAAGGCGGCATCCCCCTCGTGCGCCATCCCCGTCAGGACGACCTCACAATCTTTATCCGTACTGTTGCTGATCTCAGCCGCCAGGGCGTCGCCGGTCTCCGGTGTGACGGACCATACCGGGGTTCCCAGGGCATAGCGGGCGTCCTGCAGCTCGCACTTGCCCAGGCGGAACCCTTCGGGGGTACCGTCCAGGTAGACCGTTTCCTCGATCGCGGCAGGGAGAAGCCGCAGCGGGCTCCCGGGCACGGCCCCCGCCGCGTCGTTGATCATGAACAGGAGGTTCTGCCGGAAGGAGATGTTGCTGGCGTTGTTCATCCAGATGCTGCCCTGGTAATACCCGGGCAGGTCAAAGCGGCAGGTCTTCAGGCCGGAGCCGTCAGAAAGAAGGCTGAATCCGGCTTCCTCCCTTCCGGGGACGATCAGCTCAAAACCAAACGATTCCGCTGCTACGTCCGTGGAGAGCGGCAGCAGGTCCGGCCTGGGGATGGCGATCTCCTCTCCCGCCGCCGCGGCGTAGACCTGCTGAAGGGCCAGCATCGTGTCCGGGACCGTTTCGCCGGACACGTCGATATGGATGGGGACGGTTTTTGCGTAATGGGCTACCCGGCAGGTCAGTGAATAGGAAACGCTTCCGGCGCCTGTGATGTCGCGGTAGCGCAGGCCGCAGGATGTTTCCGTCCGGTCCGTCAGGTACACCGTGACCGCATCGCCCGCCTCGTGGGTGAGTTCCCAGCTCACGCTGCCGTAGGCGGAAACGTCGCTGGTCAATTCGACGGGCCAGTACAGGTATTGCCTGTTGTTGCCGTAGAAATACAGGGTCTGTTCGATGCTTTCAAAGCTGAGCGTGATGGGCCCTGGCGAGGGCGCGACGGTGGGCGGGGGAGCGTCTTCCGCGATGACGCCTGTCAGAACCGGCAGGCATGCCAGGGTCACGCACAGGCACAAGGCCAGGAGCCTTTTGGATGTTTTCATGATGGCTTCTCCTCTTGCGGTCGGCGGGTGAAGGGAGAAACTCCCTTGCCTGAAGGTTCGGGGGATGGAATTTCCTGAAGGTTCCTCATCCTTGAGGGTATCAGTACGTACATCAAAACGCGCGGTCCTGTGCCGCGCCTATTCGCCCAACCGGAACACGTGGATCACCGGCCGGTCCCCCTGGGCAAACAGCTCCTGCACGTACAGCAGCCCGCGGGCATGGTCATAGGCGGCATCGCCCAGCAGCTGCATGTCCGTGTCCAGCTTTTCCCGGAGCATGTACCCGCTCAGGTCCAGCAGGGCGTAGGGCTGGACCTGGTTTGCCGGGAGTTCTCCCTTTGCCGCGCGCGCCATGTCATCCGGGCTGTACAGCAGCATCGCGGGCTTGAAATCGTCGTTCCACCAGCCCCGCTGCTCATAGGGCGGAAGGGGCACCTCCGGGTAGGCTTCGTTTTCACCATCGCCCAGCGGGTATTCCACTCCGTTGGCAAAGCCGTACCAGGTCCTCCCGAAACCATGGGTGCCAACGAAAAGCACCGCGCCGCCCCGGGGCGTGGCCGCCCAGGCGCCGCCGCTCCAGGTATCGGCGTGGGAATAGACGGAGAGTTTCGCGCCCCTGTCGCCGTCATATGAAGTGTCGTATCGGATGAGCGGCACGGCGCCGATCGCTTCGTCCATTTTGGCCTCCAGGATGTCCCGGCTGCGCAGGGCGAACAGTTCGGGACCCATCCCGCCCCATCCGCCGTCGCGGAACCGGCCGGTCGCCAGGTCAGCGCCCGGGAGGGCGGCGTCCGCCCAGGCGGGCGGGATCCGGAAGAGGTAATCGTTGGTTGCGTACGTCCAGTCCGCCCCGCCGACGCGGCAGGCCGCCTCCGGCGGGGGAAGGGACAGGTCCAGGGGCCGCGCGCCGTGCGTCCCCCAGTCGGCGGGCTCCTCCAAATGCGCGCCCCAGCAGAAGAACAGCCTGCCTCCGACCGCTTCAAGCCCGGCTCGGGGGATCTCCAGGTCCCAGCGGCTGAACAGTTCTCCGCGGATGTCGCTGAAGGGCTGCAGCAGCGCCGCCTGGGGCAGGGCGTCCGGGTCACGTGTCAGGGACGGCTCCGGGATGCTGATTTCGGCCACGCGGGTGTGCCAGTTGTGCCCGGTGAGGTACAGCGAGCCCCTTCCGCCGTCCCCCGTATCGCAATACGCCAGGGCTTCCCCGCTATAGGCGAAGGAGGTTTCCTCCCCCTCCCCGTCCGGCGGCAGTTGGAAAGCGCCCAGGTAGCGGATGGCGGCCGGGTCCAGGGCGCCTTCGCTGATGGGGGAGAGCAGACAGATGGTCTCCTCTCCCAGCGCCGTGACCGGCCTTCCCGGCGCGAAGAACAGGGCGCAGGCCACCAGGCTGAGCATCGCTGCCCTGGCGAAACGGCGCGCCGCCTTGTCCATATGTCCCTCCGGAAACGGTCCCCTATGCGGTTGTTCGGTCGTACACCCCGGGTCTTGCGGCAAGGAGCGGACAGGAATGGGTCGTGCATGCGCGGTCTGCTGCCGGAATTTGGAAATATCCTTCCATTTGCATTATAGAGCGGCCCTGTAAAATGTCAATGATGGCCAACAAATAGCTGTTCACGTACAAACATCCTTGCCAGCCGTGCCTGCTGAAGATATAATCATGGCGTCAAAGCCCGGAGTCCGCCGTCCTGTTCTTTTGTGCGGATCTGTTTTTACCCTTTTCCTGACGTCGGCGTATTGCGCAGCAATACATCCTCCTGCGCTTCGTTTCACGTTTCGTCAAGTAAACGTTTCCCTTGCTTGATTTATCTGTTGCGCGTATGGAAAGGGCTCGCAAAACATGAACGGATCGCCGGCCAGGACGTCTTTGGCAATGCTCTTTCTTGCTGTTCTCGCTTTGTCGATGTCAGGCTGCTCATCCAAAATTGATCAAAACAGGCAGGATGGAACAAGCAGCGCAGTGGTCGAACCTGGCGCGCTGTCCGGAACGTCTGTCATCATCAAGGTGGCAAGCGAATACGACCGGGATAAGAATCCCCGGCCCAAAGAGCAATGCAAAGGGTTTGTGCGTTTTGTGTACGATAAAGCGCTGGGGGTGGAAACGCCCCCTACGAGCGTCAACAACGCGGACTGGATCAACTATGAGCAGTACGGATTCAAGCAGGTCGCCAGCTTCGATCCATGCGATGTAATAAGCGATGAACAGGGCGGAATCGGCAGCAGGGAATACCACTTCAAGCAGTTCGTGTCTTCCCTGGCGCCGGGCGATGCCATACAGATCGACGGAACAGCCGGCCCGCATACCATGCTCTTTATCGCGGCGGAGACGGCGGACGGCCAGCAAAGCGGGATCCGTGTCATTGACGCGAACTGGTACTATAAAACGGAATACAACGTCGTCTATACGCACATCGTTTCATTTGACGGCCTGTGGGACTTTATGGGCGGGATGTCCTCATACGGCATGAGGGCCTATCGTTATGCCGCAAGATAGGTTCAACATCCAACAACAGGTGGCGCTCAGGTCTTCCAACCCCGGCCCGCGCGCCTATTCGGCCGCGAAGGGATAGCGCTCATCAATCCCGGAAAAATCCTGTTCCAGGCCGCCGGCCTCCTGATACAGGCTGTACACCGTTTGCAGGGATTCCAGATTGACCGGGATCTCGCCCAAGATGTCATAATCGCCGGACAGGACGTATTTGACTGAGGCGATCCCTTTTTCAAGTATCTCTTCGATCATCGGGAAAGACCCGGAAGGGAAAACCAGCCCGATGCCTTCATAATTGCTTGTGCTGGGATTGCTGTCCACCTTGAAAATATAGCGGGTTTCCTCCGGCTGCAGGGTCAGCTTTTTCGCGTTGATCAGGGTGCCCGCCACGGCGAACTGTGCCCGCAGCACCGCGGGCGCGTTCGGGAGCATCAGAATGTCAAAACCGGCATAGAAAAAATTCCCGCTGTCCGGGGCTGCGCTGTCCGGGACTGTATTGTCAGGGACCGTGCCATCCGGGAGTTCGCCGTCCTTGGTCGGATCGCCGAAGGGCTCCTCATGTCCCTTTGCAAAGGAAATGTTTCCGGCGCCGACCTTGGCGTCGACCCTCGCGACAAATTGCCCGCTTTCCTCAAACACGGAATAGTTGAACTCGGCAAAGGCCGCGCCTGCCGAAGCAAGCAGGACCGACAAGGCGAGGATGGAGGCTGCTACTTTTCTGTTCATCTTCTTTGTCCTTTCTGCCGCGGGATTTTTCATCCCAGTTAATGAACCCATGCTTTCCTGATCGTTTGGGGAAGGCCATTCTTTGCCATGGAACCTCAGGTTTCCCCTGAATAGACCGCTTCCCCGCCCACGATGGTCATCTCCGCCCGGAGGTCACGGAGTTGCCCCGGGTCAACCGCCTCGATGTCGCCGGAGAGGATCACCAGGTCAGCCAGTTTGCCCGGGGTGAGGGAGCCTTTGCTCCCCTCTTCAAAGGCGCTGAAGGCCGGGCCCGTGGTGTACAGGGCAAGGGCTTCGTGCAGGGTGAGCTTCTGCCCGGGCATCCAGCCCCCCTCGGAGTCTCCGCCGTCGCCCTGGCGGTTGACGGCGGCGTGGATGCCGGAAAGCGGGCGGTAGTCCTCCACCGGGCAGTCGGACCCGCCGGCCAGGGGGATGCCCCGCTGCAGGAACGCCCGGAAAGGATAGGCATGGGAGGCCCTCCGCGCGCCCAGGCGGCTGATGAGGAAGGGCAGGTCGGAGGGGATGAAGCGGGGCTGCACGTCCGCCAGGACGCCCTGCTCCCGGAACCTGTCCAGCGTTTCCGGCGGGGCCAGGGAAGCGTGGATGACGCGGAACCGGGGGTCTTCCCGGGGATATGCCTCCTGAACGTCCCGGAAGACGTCCAGGACTTCCCTGAGGGCCCTGTCGCCGATGGCGTGGGCGGCCACCTGCATCCCGGCCCGGTGGGCCAGGGTGACCAGCTCCCTGAGCCCCTCCCGGGTGTGCAGCGCGATGCCGCGGTTGCCCGGGTCGTCGGCGTAGGGTTCGCAGAGCCAGGCGGACCGGCCGCCAAAGGAACCGTCCGTCAGGATCTTCAGCGGGCCGATGCGGAAGCGGTCGTTGCCGCGCCCCCCTGTCCAGCCCGATTGGATGACCTGTCTCAGCCTTTCCGGTTCGGGCAGGAGCATCTGCTCCCGGACCCGCAGGGGCAAAAGGCCCTGCGCGGCCAGCTCCAGGTAGGCTTGGAACAGGTCCGCGGGTTCGCCCGGGAAGGCGCCCAGGTCGTCCGTCTGCACGGAGGTCAGGCCCGCACGGACAAAATCCCGCGCGGCCGACAGGATCAGGGCTTTGGCTTCTTCCCCGTCCATCGCCCGGACGGGCGGCGCGGCCAGGTCCATGGCGTTCTCTTTGAGGATGCCCGTCGGCCTGCCGTCCCCGCCCAGCTCCACCTGGCCGCCGTCAACAGCCGGGGGCGCGTCAAAGATGCCGGAGGCCTTCAGGGCGGCGGTGTTCAGGACGCAGACGTGCCCGCAGACCCGGGTCATCATCATCGGCCTCGTGGCAGACACCTGGTCCAGGTCGCGGCGGTCGGGCATCCGCCCTTCCCGCCAGGAGGTCTGGTCCCAGCCCCGGCCCAGGACCCAGGCTTCGCCGTCCGGCTCCAGGCTCCGGATGTGCTCCCGGAGCCTGTCCTGCAGCGCTTTGATGTCCGGCAGGCCCCTCAGGTCCTCCATGCCCTTTGATTTCGCGTAGCCCAGCAGGTGCAGATGGCTGTCGTGAAAGCCGGGCAGGACCGTTTTCCCCCTGGCGTCGATGACGGTCGTCCCTTTCCGGCGCAGGGGGAGGATCTCCTCATCTGAGCCCACGGCGGCGATCCTGCCGGCTGAGACCGCGACAGCCCGCGCCCGGGGGCATGCCCCGTCCATGGTCAGGACGCTGCCGTTCGTTATGATCAGGTCCATAAGAGGATCCTAAGGTTTGATATACCGCTTGAGCTGTTCGTAGAAGTTCTCCCTTGTACCGGCAAGCACGACGATGACCAGCTGCCCTTCCTCTTCATAGATGCGGTATGCGATTTCATAATTGGTTCGGGCATAGTACACATCCCATCCGTAAATCCCCGCAAGATCGCCTTTCTTTTCCTGCCCGGCGTAAGGATCCCCTGCAATCGCCTGAAGGGCTTCATAAAACGCGTTCCTGAGAGGCTTTTCTTTGATCTTCCTGAAGTATTTTTCCGCCTGGGGGAGAAAACGGACGTCATACATCAGCGAGTCTCCGAACTGAAGACGTCGCTTGTCCCAGCCAGCCCTGTTCTTTTGGCCGCTGCCCGGTCCGCTTCGGCAATCAATTCTTCCACGGCGGGACGAACAGCGCGGTTCATCTCACGGAACCTTTTCATCAGTTCCTGGCCTTGCAGGCCCTGGGCAATCAGGTCGGCCAGAATCTGTTCTGAAAACTCCCCGTATACTTCCGGCGAAGCGCGGCGAATGATCAGGCTGCCGTCCTGGACGTGGCACTCAACTTCATCCTCAATGCCCAGCAGGTTATAAAACTCCAACGGGATGGTGATCTGGCGCTTTCCTGAAACGGCGATCCGCTTTTTCTTGTATTTTGGACCCTTTGTCGTCTGCATCTGTTTCTCCTTTGCCGTGTCGGTCATGCTTCCTTTGTTTTGACGTTACGAGTATATCATGGAATCAATGATTTGTACACAAACCAGGAAACAAAGAAATCCGGACCCGACCCTTTCGGGCACTCAAATGTCCGTCCCAGGACACTGAAGGGCTGGGAAGCGTGAACCGTCCGCCGTCCCTCAGGGCTGCGTTGTTGGCGGCTGACCCTGTTCCCCGTACACATGGACGCGTTTTTCGTCGTACTGCGTCCGCGGCTGGGCTGTCTCGTCGCTGTACCCCAGATGGATCAGGGCCAGGGGGATGATGTGCTCCTCCAGGCCCAGGATCTCCCTTACCTTCCGC
>CAZJCB010000026.1:2945-19153 GCA_964544245.1 uncultured Christensenella sp. | reverse complement strand
ATGAGAATATGGGAAAACGAACAGCTGGGGCTGACAGACATGGCCCTAAACCCCGGACGAAGGTGTTTCATTGACAAGCAATGGCATCAGGGCTATCATCAACCCTGAAAATCATCAGGTTTTGGAGGATCTCATGACACAGGCGCAGCACCCGGTATTTACCATTACACTTGAGAACGGACAGACCCTGACCGGCGAACTCTTTCCCGAAACCGCCCCGGAGAGTGTGGGTAATTTCATCTCCCTGGCCAATCAGCATTTTTATGACGGACTGATATTCCACCGCGTCATCCCAGGCTTTATGATTCAAGGCGGCTGTCCCTCCGGCACCGGCATGGGCGGGCCGGGTTATGGCATCAAGGGGGAGTTCCAGGCAAATGGCGTCAATAATTCGCTCCGACACAGCCGCGGGGTCCTGAGCATGGCGCGGAGCGCAAGAAACGATTCTGCCGGGAGCCAGTTCTTTATTATGGTGGCGGACGCGGCACACCTGGACGGCCAGTATGCCGCCTTTGGCAGGGTCACCAGCGGGATGGATGCCGCCGACTTGATCGTGGCGGCCAAGCGCGACAAGGCTGACAAACCTCTTCTTCCCCAGGTCATGAGGAGTATCCGGGTCGAAATCAACGGCCATGACTATCCTTTTACCAGGATACAATCCCGATGAAGATTCACCAGATCACCGTGACTGTCGCAGGGAAAAGCTACGGGTTGAGCGGCGCAGAGGATCCTTCCTATTTTTCGCACGTCGCGGGGATGACAGACCGTCGCATCAGGGAAGTATCACAGCAAAACCCCACCCTCAACGCCGAAGGCGCAGCGGTCGCTGCAGCCCTTTCCCTTGCCGATGAACTGGTCAAGTCCCAGGAGATCGTAACCCGCCTGCGCCGGCAGCTTGAGGAAAAGGGTGAGGATGCCTGACAGCATCGAGCTGCTTTCCCCGGCGGGGAGTTACGACGCTCTGAAGGCCGCTGTTTCGGCGGGCGCTGACGCGGTCTATCTTGGCGCGGCGGCTCACGGAGCCCGCGCCTCGGTTGGCTTTGACGATGAAACGCTCCCGGCAGGCATCCGGTTCGCCCACCTGCACGGCAGGCGGGTGTACGTGACTGTCAACACCCTGATCAAGCAGCGTGAGACCGCCTCCCTCCGCGGATTGCTTCAGAAACTCACGGATCTGCATGCTGACGCGGTCATTGTCCAGGATCTGGGCGCCCTTTCTATCATCAGTAATGAGTTCCCCAGCCTGCAGGTCCACGCCAGCACACAGATGAGCGTTCACAACGCCTATGGCGCGGCGCTGCTCATGGAATCAGGCGTTTCGCGGGTAGTATTGGCTCGGGAGTGCAGCCTGTCCGCTATCCGCAATGTCGCTGACACCGGCATTGAAGTTGAGGTATTCGTTCACGGGGCGATGTGCGTCAGCATTTCCGGACAATGCCTATTCTCTTCCCAGATTGGCGGCCGCAGCGGAAACCGCGGGAGATGCGCCCAGCCTTGCCGGCTGCAATATGCCTATAGGGACATATCCGGTTCGCTGCTGTCCATGCGGGACTTGAATACCCTGGAACATCTCCCCCGGTTGCTGGAAGCCGGCGCTACAAGCTTTAAAATCGAGGGCAGGCTGAAGCGGCCGGAGTATGTGCAGGTGGTGACCAGCGCTTACCGCAAGGCACTGGACAGGGCATTGGAAGGAAAAGCACCGGCAGACACCGGTGCGGACCATGCTGCGCTCACACAGATCTTCAGCCGTGGCTTTACCAAAGGCTATGCCGTCGGGGATGAAGACGCGCGGTTGATCCGAATAGACGGCGTGTCCCATCAAGGAATCAAGATTGGCACCATCCTGTCAGTCCGGCAGCGGGAAGGTTTCTTCCTGGCTGAAGCAGCCTTGAGCGTAGCCCTGCACGACGGGGACGGTCTGACCATCCGCGGCAGCTTGGACGAACAGGAAATCATCTATTCAGGCCCTGAGACTGCGCCCAATCAGCGCTCTGTGCTCAGGCTCAGGAACCGGGCGGAACAGGGCAGCGATGTCTTCAGGCTGCAGGACGAAACACAGCTCTCCCGCGCGCGGGAGGAAGCGGAGAAACTGCCATCCATTCCATTTGATGCTGAACTGGTCCTCAGGCCCGGGGAGCCCGCGTCGCTGACGCTACACAGCAGGGGCCAAACAGTTGAAGTACAGGGGGAAATTCCCCTCCCGGCAGAAAACAAGCCACTGGACATGGAGACCTCAAGGCGATTCATGATGAAAACCGGGGGCACTCCGTTCCGATTGGAGCAGCTTAATTTCTTCAGCGACATCCCTGCCTTCCTGACCGCCGCGTCCATGAACAGCCTTCGCCGCAGAGGCATAGAAATACTGGAAGAGACGCTCATCCGATCCCACAAAACCCCCAATCCAGGAGCAAGTGGAAATCCGGCTATTTTAGGCAGCACGCGCCAGCCCGGCCCTCCTTCACTGTACCTCCTGGTCCCGCCTGACGCTGAACGACAGGCTTTTCTGGACGCGGGCGCGGAACATCTCATCATCGCCCCTTCAGATTTCCGCCAGAGACGCCTGGCGGAACAATTGAAGGGAGTCCATGAAACGGACATCCTCCATTTACCCCGGCAGATCAGCGACAGAGACCTCGATACCATCATGCCAATTGTCAGGGAACGAGGATGCGAAGTGATGGCTGACAACATCGGACAAGTGGCTTATCCCCGTGAAAAACCGATTCTTACAGGCGAAGGCATTCCAGTATGGAACGAGCCGGCCATCCGGCTGCTCCAGGGCCTGGGCGTCAGAGCGGCGGTGGTCTCCAGGGAACTGTCCCTGGAAGAGATCGCTGAACTCCCGACTGATTTCCTCGAACTGATTCTGCCGGTTTACGGCCGGACAGCGTTGATGCAATTGAACCACTGCCCTGAGCGAGTGCGCCTGGGTTTGGGCAAAAACCGTGCCGGATGCTCCTTGTGTGATCGGGGCAAGGTGCTTGAGGGACAGTCGCTCTCTGATCGTTTCGGCTGCGGTTATCCCCTTGTGCCTGCACATTTTGAGGATGGCTGCCTGATCTCCCTTTACAATCACAAAGCGTTGCATCTATCTCACCTCGCGACAAGGATGAGCTGGCTGATCGATGCCCGGCTGGAACAAAAGGAAGACGCCCTCTCGCTGACCCGGCATTACGCTTCCCTCATGAAGGGTGAAGCTGTCGACATCCCGCAAAACACCGAGCCAGGACGGTTTCTCACAGGCGTTGAATAGGAATTGTGGAGAATGCTGATGAACGAAAAATCTCTGAGAACCCTTGAGTTCACAAAAATCCGAAGTCAACTGGCCACTTATGCGCTGACCGAACCTGGGCAGGCGCGCTGCGAAGCGCTCACACCCTATGACAGGATCGAACAGGCGGAGCGAGCGCAGCATGAGACGGAAGAAGCATTGCTGGTCCTCCTCCGCCGCGGCGACAGCCCTCTGATCCCCTTCAAGGATGTCGGAGCCTGGCTTGGGCTCGCGGCAAAAGGGTCTACTCTTGCCCCCAGGGCATTGCTGGATACCGCTGAAACCCTTCGCGCGGCTGGAGCGGCCAGGAACGCTTTGGCTGAGGATGAAGACGGGCGGACTCCCGGACTCAGCGCCCTGGCAGCGCGCTTGACCCCGCTGCGCCAGGTTGAGCGCGCCATCACCGACGCCCTCATCAGCGAGGAAGAAGTCGCGGATTCCGCCAGTCCCCAGTTGGCCGACATCCGACGCCACATGCGTCTGTGCAACGACCGCATCCGGGATAAATTGCAGAACATCGCACACGGTACACAAAGCAGCAAATATCTGCAGGACAGCCTTGTGACCGTGCGCAATGGGCGTTACGTGCTGCCAGTCCGGCAGGAATACAGGAGCCAGGTGCCCGGCATCGTGCACGACCAGTCCTCCACCGGTGCGACACTGTTCATTGAGCCGTTGGCCGTGGTGGAAGCCGGCAATGAACTGAAACAGTGGCAGGTAAAGGAGCGGCAGGAGATTGAGCGCATCCTGGCTGAACTGTCCGCCAGGGTCGGTGAAGAAGCGGAAGAAATCCTGGAAAACCTCGACATCCTCATTGAGCTGGATTTCCGTTTCGCCAAGGCCGCCTTGTCACGCCAGATGCGCGCCGTACGCCCCAAAATCAACCAACGCGGTTACGTCCGCCTGGTCAAGGTACGCCATCCGCTTATCCCCGATGATCGGGTGGTACCCTGCGACCTGTGGCTGGGCGATACATTTACGACCCTTATCATCACAGGCCCCAACACCGGCGGCAAGACGGTCACGCTGAAAACACTTGGACTGATGACCCTGATGGGTTTGGCCGGGCTTCACGTGCCCGGTCAACTGGGTACGGAACTGGCAATGTTCAGCAATGTGTTCGCGGACATCGGGGACGAACAGAGCATTGAGCAGTCCCTTTCCACCTTTTCTTCACACATGAGCAATATTGTGAGCATCCTGGAGGAGGCTGACAAACATGACCTGGTCCTGTTTGACGAGCTGGGCGCGGGCACGGATCCCACGGAAGGCGCGGCGCTGGCTCAGGCCATCCTTCAGCGGATGCTGAAGATGGGCATCCGTTCAGCCGCCACGACCCATTACAGTGAACTGAAAGCTTTCGCGCTGGCAACATCGGGCGCTCAAAACGCGAGCGTTGAGTTTGATATACAGACTCTCAGCCCTACCTACCGCCTGTCAATCGGTGTTCCCGGAAAGTCCAACGCCTTTGAGATTTCTCGCCGGCTGGGCCTGTCGGACACGCTTATCCATGACGCGCAGGAACTGCTGAGCCGGGAAACGCTCCTCTTTGAAGACGTCCTCTCCAAAGCAGAGACCCAGCGGCAGGCTGCGATGAGGGAGCGCGAGCAGGCGGAAGCGGCGCACCAGGAGAGCCTGCTCCTCCGAAAGGAAGCGGAAGAACTGCACCGGGAAATGGCGGAACTGCGCGCCGGAGCGCGTCAGAAAGCCCGTGACGAAGCCAGGCGCATCATTGAGAAGGCCAGGCGGGAAAGCGCCGCCGTACTGGACGAACTGAAAAACCTGAAGCTTGCTGACCCCAACGCCGCCAATCAACTTAAAAGACGTCTGCTCAACCTGCAGGATGAACTGTCCGGCGGGAATGAGGTGACTGACCTGTCTGACGGGCCAAAGCCGGAGAAACTGCAGATGGGAATGAGGGTGTTGCTGGCTGTCAGCAACAGCGAAGCGACTTTGCTGAGCCTGCCGGACGCCAAAGGCGAGGTACAGGTGCAGGCAGGAATCGTCAAACTTCGTGTCCCCGTCGATGAACTCCGGTTCGCGCCGGAAAGGGAAAGAAAGAAAGAGACCATAGTCCGCTCTCAGACCGGCGCAGGCGAACGGAGTGTAAAGTCGGAATGCGACGTCCGCGGCATGGCGCTGGATGAAGCGATTGCCGCCGTAGACAGTTATCTGGACAACGCGACGCTGGCCGGACTCAACGAGGTGTATATCATACATGGGAAGGGCACCGGTACACTCAGAAGCGGACTGAGGACTTACCTGAACAGGCATCCGCACATCTCAGGCCAGCGCGCGGGCCGCTACGGCGAAGGCGAGGCTGGCGTGACTGTCGTCACATTGCGGTAAGGAGGAAAAGCCATGGGCACAAAGCAATTGATCCATGTAGTCGATGATGACCCCAACATCGCCAGACTGATCCAGCTGTACCTGGAGCAGGAAGGTTATGAGGTCAGGCAATTTTCCCGCGGCGACACGGCGCTCGCAGCTTTCCGCCAGGCAGCGCCCGCGCTTGTCCTACTGGACATTATGCTGCCCGGCATTGACGGCTGGGACGTGTGCCGTGAAATACGCAAGACGAGCCGGGTCCCGGTCATCATGCTCTCGGCTAAGGAGGACACCTTTGACAAGGTGAAAAGCCTCGAACTGGGCGCGGACGATTACATAACCAAACCATTTGAGCCCAAGGAAATGATCGCTAGGGTCAAGGCGGTTCTACGGCGGAGCGCGGCTGCGGAACAGGAGGACGGCCTGTATTTCCATGGCTTGTCAATCAGCCTGAAGAGCTTTGAGGTGACCTTTGACAATCAGTCCGTACAGATGCCGCCGAAGGAACTGGAGTTGCTGCACTTCCTCGCCTCTCACCAGAACCAGGTCTTCACCCGCGAACAGCTGCTGGAGAAGGTATGGGGATTTGACTACTTCGGCGACAGCAGAACAGTGGACGTGCACATCAAACGCCTGCGGGAAAAACTTCAGGGGAGCGAACGCTTTGGGTGGCTGATCCGGACTGTCTGGTCGGTCGGCTATAAGTTCGAGGTCAAATAGCTTGCGCAGGAGCATGCTGTTCAAGCTGATGGCAATGTTCACGGCGGTCATCCTGCTGTGCGTGCTGCTGATGCTCTCAGTGTTTGCGCTGGCTTCGCGCGAAGCGCAGATAGAAAACCGGATGGGCGCGCTGAAATCCCAGGCCTATGACATCGCCTACCTGGCCGGGACGCCAGCCAGCATATCCCTGGACCTATTCCCCAACATGGGTCAGAACGCGATGCGGCAGCTGATGGAGCGGAAACTGCGCGCAGTGTATGAGGAATACGGGGCATATTGCCTGGTGGTCGACCGGAACGGCCGAATCACCGGTTATTTCTCTTCAGTGCTGCAGGAACACCAGGAACTATCCCAGGGCTTTGACCCCAGGGATATCGTCAGCACGCTGTATCGGGTGCTGAACGGCGAGGAAGTCGTGGCACAGACAGCGGGCGAAACCGGACCAATGTTCACAGTCGCCGTTCCCTGGGTGCAAGACGCGACTGTACAAGGCGCCGTGTACATCCAGACCGCCGCGCAGACTGTGCAGGCTTCCTATACCAGCATCTGGAAACAGGCCGCCATCGCCGCTGTCGCGGCTTTTCTGGCAGCCGCTGCGATCGCCATTTTTTACACCCGACGGCTGGTCAAACCTCTTGAGCATATTGCCCGCTCCGCCGGATTGATGGCGAAAGGACAGCCGGCACCCCCTGTCAGTGACAGCGGGGTACAGGAACTCAGGGAACTGTCTGCCTCCTTCAACCTGATGTCCAGGCAAATCCAGGATACTGAGGAAACCCGGCGTACCTTTATCGCCAACCTGTCCCATGAACTCCGCTCCCCCATGACCAGTATCCAGGGATTCATCCAGGGCATGCTGGATGGTACAGTCAAACCTGAGGAGAATGAGAGGACTCTGGGAATCGTACTGGATGAAACCAGGCGGCTGAACCGCCTTGTCAGCGGACTGATGAACCTCTCGCGCGCCGAATCGCCTGAACAGGAACTCAGAAAAACCGTGTTCAACCTCTGTGAACTGGTACGGCTGGTTATTATCACACGATTGGCGAAAATTGAGGAAAAAGAGATCGACGTGCGCACAGAGTTTGAGCAGGAGGACATGTACGCGCACGCCGCACGCGACGGGATAGAGCAGGTGCTCATCAACCTGATGGACAACGCTATACGGTTTACACCACAAGGCGGGCAAATCACCCTGACGGTCGGCGAACTGAACAAAAGAACCCTGGCAGTCACCGTTCGGGACAATGGCATCGGTGTGCTGCCCCAGGACGCAGATAAGATTTTCGACCGTTTCTACACTGGTCAACGGGCGCACAGCGCCGGTGAAGGCGTCGGCCTGGGCCTTGCGATTTGCAGGACCATCCTGGAAAAACACGGCCAGAGCATCAGGCTGCTTCAGGACGGGCCCGGCGCGGCCTTCCAATTCACACTGGAACGGTCAGACAAGCCCATTCATAAACCCCATGCGGATTGAGGCTTTCGCTAAAATCAACTGGGCATTGAATGTCGCAGGTCTACGGCCAGACGGCTACCATTTTTTGGACATGCTCATCCAACGCGTCAGCCTGAGCGATACGCTTTCCCTGTTCCCCCATACTGACATCCGCCTTGAGATCACAGGTATGGACGGTCTGCCGGCGGATGAACGCAACCTGGCATTCAAGGCAGCCTTGGCGCTGAAAGAATATACGGGGTATCCAGGCGGAGCAAGCATCCTGCTGGACAAACGGATCCCCTCCCAGGCTGGGCTTGGCGGGGGCAGCGCGGACGCGGCGGCTGTTCTGCTGGGGTTGAACCGGTTGTGGAACCTGGGTTTTTCCATTCATGAACTTGGGAATATCGGTGTCCGCCTGGGCGCGGACGTGCCTTGCTGCCTGCGTGGGGGCTTGACCCGCGTCAGGGGCATCGGCGAACAGGTCACCCCGCTGCCGGGGGCCCAGGTCTGGCACCTGGTCATCCTGAAACCCACGGGGGGTCTGTCCACCAAAGAGGTTTTCACGTGCTACGACAGGCAGCCGGACGATGAGTCTGCGGACATCGAACGGGCTGGCAAGGCGCTGCGGGATGGGGCTTTCGTCATCCTGAAATCCTCCTGCCACAATCAGCTCCAAAAAACAGCCGTTGGCATGCAGCCATCGGTCCAAACGGCTATAGATGACCTGCTCCATCAAGGCGCTGTTTTCGCCCAGATGAGCGGATCAGGCAGCGCGGTGTTCGGGCTGTTCCACAACAAAGCAAAAGCAGAAAGCGCCAAGGCGTCCCTGTCTCCCGGATGGCCTGTATGCTTGTATGCTACAACATTGGGCTAAACCTAAAAAGCGTTTTCCAGCCTGATCAGTATCCTTTGATTTGTCGCAGTGCCCTCACTGCTGTCCGATAATTTCCTGAAGCGCCATCAGGTGGGTCAGCATCAGGGTTCTCACCTCAAGCGTGTTGCCGGTAGCAGTCTGGATGGCCTGCTCATAACGGTCCAAATCGTCAAACAGAGCGAGAACCGCCTCCTGGGGTATGATCCGGTTTTTCTCCCCGCTGACAGCGATGCTGATGGCATTGATCTGTTCCATGGTGTAGATGTGCTGGCGTATCTGTCCGAGTTTGATGGACGAGTTGGACTGAACGCCCCCCGTCATACGGCTGACCTGGCCGATCGCGTCGACCAGGTTGCTGCTGATCCTGCGCTCAAACTGTTCCATCGCCCGGTCCCGATATGCCTCATTTTCACTGTACAGTATGCCCAGGACAATGACCGAGGCGAGCAGAAGCACCAGAACAGCCAGCGTAAAGCGTTGCTGCGCTTTTGTACCATAGCTTTGCAGTCCCGGCCTTTGCTTGAAACGGTAATTGTTCATTGCGCCCCTTAAAGTGAAGATGCCTTATTCTATCATCCTTTTTGGGCTTCTTCAACCTGGCCGGTCTTTACACTTTGTTCACCACAGCCACATCCCTTCATGCTATACTTCAACAATCACAAGGGAAAAGGGGGTGTCAAGGTGATCCTGGCAGAAGGCCTCAGCAGGCGGTACGGGCGGTTTCAAGCCGTCAAGGACGTCAGTTTTCGCGCCGGAAAAGGCGAGGTCGTCGGATTGCTGGGTCAAAACGGCGCTGGTAAAAGTACTGTCATGAACGTACTGTCAGGCTGCCTTGCCCCCAGCGAAGGCAGGGTTGAGATCATGTCCTATGACATGGCAGCCCAGGCACGCCAGGCGAAGCGGCACCTTGGCTATCTTCCGGAAGTTCCCCCGCTTTACCCTGAGATGACGGTCATGGAATATCTGCGGTTTTGCTGTGATATCAAAGGCGTCCTGCGTGCTGACCGCGAAAAGCACATCGAAGAGGTCCTCGTTCTGACAGGGCTTGAAGAAATGCGTGACCGGCTGGTCAGCAGACTGTCCAGGGGATTTCAGCAGCGGACCGGCCTGGCGCAGGCACTGTGCGGGGCTCCTGAAGTGCTCCTGCTGGATGAGCCGACCGCCGGGTTTGATCCCCTGCAAGCGGTTTCCTTCAGAAAACTGATCCGAAAACTGGCACGTGACAGGGTCATATTATTCTCCTCCCACCTGCTGGGTGAAGTGCAGGCAATCTGCGACAGGGTCCTGATCCTGCACGAGGGGCGGCTGTTGATGGACCACACAATCAACAGCCCGGCGCGCCAGGTGCCTCAGTACCGCCTGGTCATCGATGCACCGCCCGCGCGGGTACTGTCCCCCCTGCGCCAGCTTCCATCGGTTCGCAGGCTGAAGCAACTGTCCGGCCACGTCGCCGGGGAGACGCATCTCATTGCGGAGACGGAGCCGTGCGGCGATTTCCAGAAGGAATTATTTACCCTGCTGACCGGTATGAGCGCGCCAATTCTGGAACTGACACCGCTTGAGGATACGCTGGAAACCCTGTTCATCAAGGCGATCGGAAACGCGGGGACAAAGGCATGAGCGCGGTATACAGGAAAGAACTGAAGGGTTATTTCTTTACTCCCGCTGGTTGGCTGTTCATCGGCGTTTTTCTTTCCATCGCGAGCCTGGTATTCTACTTGAACAACCTTTTGCCACGCAGCAGCGATTTCACGCCTTTCCTCAGCATGATGAGCTACGTCTGGATGCTGCTTACACCGATGCTGGTGATGCGGCTGATTGCCGGGGAGCGCCGGACGATGACCGACAGGCTCCTGTTCAGTTCGCCATTGACCCTGACCGGCATAGTGCTGGGCAAATACCTGGCCGCCTGCTCGGTGCTGCTTATCTCCGTTCTTCTAAGCCTGGCCTTTCCTTTGTTGATTGCTGTTTATTCCCGCCTCTTCCTGCCCGAGGTGCTCACCGCCTATCTGGGTTTTGTGCTGCAAGGCTGCGCCTTCATCGCGCTGGACCTGGCAGTGACCAGCCCGCTGAAGAGCGCGATGTCTGCCGCCGCGGTTGCCTTCGGGGTCAACCTGTTCGTCTGGTTGGTGAGCCTTCTGTCCAACACGGCATCCGTTCCGGACCAGTTTGAGGAACCGGTCGCCTTTCTGAGCCTGTATGACCGTTTCATTCCCTTCCTGAGCGCTCAATTGAGCCCGGCGAACATCCTGTTTTACCTACTGTTCTCGCTGTGCATGCTGGCGCTGGCTGTCACAGGTCAAAAAAACGCGGGGATGCGCAGCTCATGAAGAAGGGTAGGATAAAAGGTTGCTTCTCAGGGCCGCGTTTCCTACGTGCTGCTCCCCTTCTGCTGAGCCTGACGATCATCCTTGTCAGCGTCCTGGCAATTGTGACATTGGACCAAATTGAGCGGAAACGCGCGCTGCGGGTGGACTTTTCTTTCAACAGCGTTACCACGGGGAGCGAGCAGAGTGAACGCGTACTGAAATCCCTTCCTTTTCCGGTTCACGCCTATGCGATTTTTACACCAGGGCAGGAAGACCAGGCCCTGCTCGGGCTGCTCAACCGATTTGCGGCCGTCAGCGCCAACTTTACTTATTCGGTCGATAACCTCGTCCGGAACCCGTTGTTGGTAAACATGCTTTCCTCAGAACTGGGCGATGAAGCCGTCAAGACGGATTCACTGGTGATTCGCTGTGAAAAGACCGGCAGAACCCGGGTACTGGATCCGCTGGACTTTCTTGAACAACGCTATGACACAGACCAGCAGGCCGTCCTGCTCTCCGGCTTGAGATATGAAGCCGCCGTCGTGGAAGCGCTCGCCTATGTCACGATGGACAGCGTGCCGGGTATCCGCATTCTCCAGGGGCACGGCGAACTGGGTGAAATGGAAACTTCGGTGATGGAGTCCCTCCTTTCAAAGCGCCATTATGAAATCAGCCGTGTCAACCTGCTTCATGGCGACACCCTTGATCCTGATGATGATTTGCTGCTGGTACTCTCGCCGCAAAAAGACCTTGATGAATCGGAACTGGACATGATATCCCGGTTCACGCAGGGCGGCGGCGCGATACTGATTACCAGCGATTACAGCGATCCTGACAGCCTGCCGCGTTTTGATGCGCTTTACCGGGCAATGGGGTTCCTTCGTAAGCCTGGTATTGTAGTCGCTGACGGCGAGGATAATGCCGCCTACATTGACAGCCCCGTGTTTCTGACTCCCTATATGGAGATGACAGAGCCAACCGCACCTTTGATCGGCGCCGGACAAACCCGTCTGCGACTGCCAGGATCCCGCGCCTTTGACATGACGCCAAGCGAGGGAACCACGCTGGTTGACTCGCTGCTGACCAGCGGACAGGCTTACATTAAGGACATCCGACGCGCTGAGGCGACATTGACAATGGAAGAAGGGGATGAGAAGGGCCAGTTCTCCCTTGCCTTGCTGTCCGACCGGGCTCATCCCGACGGCACTCACTCCCGCGCGATGATCCTGGGCAATTCCGCTATCCTGCTGGACAGCTGGCTGCATGAAATCTCCTATGGCGCAGAGTTCCTGCTGCGCATGGCGGATTATTTGAGCCCGCGGGAGTCCATCAGCCTGGACATCACTCCCAGGGCACTGGTCAGGCCGCAGATGGAAATTGGCAACCCATGGCTGCCCAATCTCCTGATAATTCTCCTTCCGCTGTTGGCTGTTCTGCCAGCCTTCCCCCTGCTCTACTACAGAAAGAAAAAGTAAGTTTTGCAGCCTGTCAGAAAAAAACTGATCAAGCCACGGAAAAGCGCCATCTTTTTGGTTGCGCTTGCAGTCGCCGCGCTTTTGGCGGCGTGGAGCTTTTTCTCACAAAGAGACGATATCCCTGCACTTCAACCTTCACGTAAGGATGAAAGCCTGTCGCTGATCAGCCGGGACGCCTCCGAACTGCAGCGTTTCAAAGTCATCCTCTCATCGGGGGACAGTTTTACCATTCTACAAAATGACGGGCATTTTGAGGTTGAAGGAAATCCGGACTTCCCGCTGGAGGAGCGGGAAATCAGCCTGATGGTCAAAGACCTGACCCTACTAACGGTCAATGAGGAATGGGGCAGCTTCCACCTGGATGATGGAGACTTGGACGCGTTGGGACTTGGGCAAACTGCCGCAAGGGTGACTGCGTGGTATACGGACGGACAAAAAGCAGGGTTGATTTTCGGCTCAAGCGCGCCGACAGAAATACCCTCCGGCTATTTCATGCTGGAGGGCGACGGCAGAGTTTTCACCGTATCCCCAGAAATGCGCGGGCATTTTGACCGCCCGCTCAACACCCTGCACCCAGTGCCGGCGCTGGGTTTCAGCAGCGAACTCGTGGACAGGATTCGTTTTGACGGCGAAGACGCCTTTGAACTCTGTCAAACGGAAGGTTTATGGGAGGTGTCCTCTCCATTCCTTTATCCTGCTGATGAAGAAAAAATCAGAAACCTGCTGTCTTCAATCGAGAAGATGCGCCTGGCTGTTTATGCCGGTGAAGCAGACACGGGCAACCTGGAACGCTTTGGCTTCATCCAGCCCCGGCGCAGCGTACAGATCACGCTTGCGCCCAGTATCATCCAGGGTTTTGACAGCGAAAGCAATCCCATCGACAGCCAGGACATCCCGGAGCAGGTATTTGCTTTCGAGGTCGGGGACGCCATCGGAAATATCGGTTTCTATCTGAGATATGAGGGGAAAATTTACCAGGCTAGCAACGTTTCCATGGGTTTCCTGACAGCCGTTGGTCTTGATGGCATCCTCTCCCCCGCGCCGATGAACGTGCCTGTCAACCGGCTCGCGCGCATGAATGTCTTTAAAAACGGGATAAAGGTTGAATATGTCATCAGCCTGGTCGAGAAAATATTGCCGAACAATGATCTGGCGCGGGACGAGTCAGGAAACACGCTGTTTGAACCTTATGTTGAAAAGGATGGTCTGGTGACAGACAGCGACGCTTTCCTTCGTGAATACCTCAAGCTCATGGCCCTGCGGGCGTCCGGGATATTGCCGGAAGACTTCTGGCCGGAGAGCGAGACGGCCGTCGTTTATCACCTTGACTGCCCCTCCGTCCAGCTGGAACTGGCTTTGTTCCCCTTTGACGCATTGCATTACGCCATGCGGGTCAACGGCCAGTTCATCCATTATGTTGACAGGAGAATCGCTGAGGATATTAATCTGTAAGACATTAAAATACTTCATAAAAATCCTCTGTCCCTCCGGAAGAAACGCCCGTTGGTTCTTTACCGGGACGAAGAATCGATGATCCCGCCGCCTAGGCAGACATCTCCCTGGTAGAAAACCGCGCTTTGACCGGGCGTGACTGCCCGCTGAGGTTCCAAAAAGCGGAGTTCCCCATTGCCGCCCCACCAAGTGAGGAAGGCTCCCTGGTCCGGCTGACGATACCTCAGTTTGACCTTGACAGGACGGGTGAGTCCCTCCGGAAAGGGTTCTCCCCCCACCCAGGTCAAATCAGTCACATTTGCGGCGCGGGAGAACAAAAGGGGATGATCCTCCCCCTGCACGACAATCAGCCGGTTGGCTGCCATATCCTTCTCCACAACAAACCAGCTCCTGCCATCTCCCCGACCGCCGATGCCCAGTCCCCTGCGCTGTCCGGTGGTATAAAACATCAGCCCATCGTGACGACCGAGCACTTCGCCTTCCGGGGACGCGATATCCCCGGGCTGGGCAGGCAGAAAACCCTGGAGGAAAGTCTTGAAGCGGCGCTCGCCGATGAAGCAGATACCGGTTGAGCCTTTTTTTTCGCTCACTGGAAGTCCAGCTTCACGGGCAATTGTCCGCACCTGCCTTTTGGTCATTCCGCCTACGGGGAACACGCTCCTTTGCAGTTGCTGCTGCTTGAGCATATACAGAAAATAACTCTGCTCCTTATCCGGATCCGTCCCTTTGAGCAATCTGCCATCGTTGTCGGTCCGGACGAAATGCCCGGTGGCCATCTTCTCCGCGCCTGCCTTGAGGGCGTAGTCCAGGAAGGCCTTGAATTTGATCTCCCGGTTGCACAGCACGTCCGGATTTGGCGTGCGGCCAGCGCGATACTCCGCAAGGAAAAAAGCAAAAACCCGGTCTTCGTACTCCCTGGAAAAGTTTACTGAATAATAGGGTATCCCAATCCTTTCGCAACTGTCCTGCACGTCCTGCCAGTCAGCCTGGGAGGTGCATACGCCGTTCTCATCCTTTTCCTCCCAGTTGTTCATGAACACGCCAATAACGTTATAACCCTGCCGCTTGAGCAGCAGGGCTGAAACTGCGGAGTCAACCCCGCCGGACATCCCGACGACCAGACGGCTCATGGCAGTCCATCCTCAACCAGTCGTTGCATTATGTTAAGGAAAACCATTTCAGCAGTATCGTGTTTGTCCGGCAGCGACGGCAGCACAATAAACCGCCTGTCTCCCTCTGCCAGAATGCTGAAAGCCCGTCCGACCTCCTGGTGGAATGCGTCCCCCTCCCCTTCCAGCCTGTCAATGACACTGGAACGGCTGCGCCTGCGCATTCCTTCTTTGGGGTCAAGGCTCAGGAAAACCGTGGTGTCCGGCAGCCTTCCGGAAATAGCCGGGGCGTTGATCTCCCGTACAAGATCCATCCCCAGGCCGCGTCCTGCCCCCTGGTAGGCTATGCTTGAATCAACATACCGGTCGCTGATGACCAATTTCCCCTGAGCCAGCGCAGGAAGGATAACCTGGCGGACATGCTGGGCCCGCGCGGCTGCGTACAGCAAGGCTTCTGTCATGCTGTCCATATCAGTATTCCCACAGTCCAGCAGGATGCTGCGGATCTTCTCCCCCACCGGGGTACCGCCGGGTTCCCGGGTCAGGAAGACATCATAGCCGCACTGCATAAGCCGGGCAGCCAGCAGGCGTGCCTGTGTGGATTTCCCGCTGCCGTCATTGCCTTCAAAACTGATGAAGTAACCATGTGGAGAAGGTTCCTCTAGCCCCAGAACGTCGTACAACTCCTCCACTGAGTTTACCTTCGCCAATGCGCCCGCCTTGAGCAGGTCGCCGTTATGGCCATAGCCATAAAGCGCGGCGATACTGTCAACACCCGCCTCATTGGCGCCTGTGATATCAGTCACGCTGTCTCCGACCATGACGGCGGGAAATCCCTTCGGGTTGGCGCGCCGGATGAGTTCGGCTTTGTCTGGCGTCTCTCCCTCATCAGGCCCGGCGACAACATTAAAATAACGCAGCAAGCCAAAGGTCTCCAGGATGTGCCTGCTGATCTTCTTCGGCTTATGAGTCGCGATGCCCAGCCAGGCGCCCCGCGCCTTGAGAACTGACAGAAGGCTTCTGATGCCGGGGTATACAGCGTTCTCAAGATAGCCCTTCCGGTGGTAATACTCACGGTAATACTGCTGGGCCTGCTCCGCTTGAGCCTCATTCATTCCGCAGAAATGCTGAAAACTGTACAGGAGCTGAGGACCCAGAAACCGGCGGAGGATCGCCTCGTCAGACGTGTCCATCCCCATCTTTCCAAGGGCATAGCGCACTCCGGCCAGAAT
>CAZJCB010000026.1:0-2935 GCA_964544245.1 uncultured Christensenella sp. | reverse complement strand
GTGCCGTCCAGGTCAAAGATGACCGCTTGATATTTCATGGCACTCACTTACTTGAAAAAATCCGGTTTTGGCCCCTTGGTCTCCCGGATAAGGGCGTTGAGGAAAGTCAGCGCAGACTCCTCGTTGCCGCTGTTGGCCGCAACCGACAGGACCAAATTCCGGTTGTCTATCATCATTTCACTGGCGAACCTGTAGAGTTCCAGGGCAGGGATGCCGTACAAAGCGCTTTCCGAAGCCGTGATCAGTTCTCCCTGCTCGTTCATTTCCACAAGCGTCACCCTGCCAGGGTTGAGGTCGATGCCTCCCGCATCAATCTGTCCCGATTCGACATACTGGTCCAGCGCTACAAAAGCGCCCTGTGACGCAAATCGCTTGAAGTCCGGTGAGGACAGCATATATATGTCCCCTTCAGCGGCCGCGATATAGGTCATCAGTTGCATATTGGCGTAATAGTCTTCACCGCGCGCCGGGCTGAGCATGAGGACTGCTGCGACCAATTCCTCTTCCGGAACCGCGGCCTCCCAGACGGGTTTGAGGAAAGCATTGACTGTTTCCTGGTCGGCGGTTGAGGATTGGATATACACGTCGATCCGCGCGCTCTGAGGCGGCCTGTAGGCTGTCTGCGCATAGATAAGGTTCCAGAGCCCAAAGGACAGCACCAGGATCAGCAGATACTGCCAACCATGGTATTGGATGTGGTTCCTGAGGGTTTTCCCGGTGAGCCTGGTACCTAACTTCATTTGAGGACCTTATCCAAGGGGTTTCATCGTCGGGAAGAGCAGCACGTCCCGAATGGACGCGCTGTCGGTCAGCAACATGATCAACCTGTCTACCCCGACGCCAAGTCCGCCCGTTGGCGGCAATCCGTACTCCAAAGCGTTCAGATAATCCTCATCCACCTGGGCATTCGTTCCGCCCAGTTTACGGCGTTCTTCCACCTGACGGATGAAGCGCTCACGCTGGTCGACCGGGTCATTGAGCTCGGAAAATGCATTCCCGAATTCGCTGCCAAAAATAAACAACTCAAAACGCTCAGTCAACCGCGGGTTGTCCGGCTTACGCTTGGCAAGGGGGGATATTTCTACAGGATAGTCGATGATGAAGGTGGGCTGGATGAGTTTGTCCTCAACAAACTCGTCAAACAGCTCCGCCAGGCAGTCACCTCTCGTAAAATATGGCTCCACATGGATTTTCATCTCTTTCAGGCAGGCACGGGCCTCCTCATCAGAGTTCCAGCTGAAGAAATCAATGCCGGATTCGCGCCTGACCGCTTCTGCCATGCTCAAGCGAGGCCAGGGAGCCTTCAGACTGATCTGCTGACCCTGGTAAGTGATCTCAGTCGTGCCGCACACCTCCATGGCGACCTGTGAAATCATACTTTCCGTCAGTTCCATGATGTCATTGTAATCGGCATAGGCCTGGTAGACTTCCACAGAAGTAAACTCAGGGTTATGGCGGGTATCCATGCCCTCGTTGCGGAAAATCCGGCCGATTTCGTAAACCCTGTCAAACCCGCCGACGACCAGACGCTTCAGGTACAACTCAGTCTCTACCCGCAGGAACATGTCGATGTCCAGCGTGTTATGATGCGTCTTGAAGGGACGCGCGGCCGCACCGATTTCGAGCGTGTGCAGGATGGGGGTATCCACCTCAAGGAAACCCCGGCTGTCAAGGAAGGAACGGATGGCGTTGATGATGCGGTTGCGCTTGATGAAAGTATCCCGTACTTCAGGATTGACGATCATGTCCAGGTAGCGTTGGCGGTATCTCAGGTCCGTATCCTGCAGGCCGTGCCATTTTTCAGGCAGAGGCTTCAGGCACTTGGACAGCAGGGTGACGCTCTCCGCATGAATGCTGACTTCACCGGTCTGTGTCAGGAAGGCCCTGCCCCTGACACCAAGGATATCTCCCAGGTCCAATGCTTTGAAGGCCTGGTAGGCTTCTGCCCCGACGTCGTCACGGCGCACGTAGGCCTGGATCCTGCCCTTGCTGTCAAGCAGGTGCAGGAAGGCTGCCTTGCCCATGACCCGCCGGCTGACCATACGTCCCGCGATGGAGACAGTCTGCCCGTCCAGGCTGTCAAAGCTTTGCCTGATTTGTTCGCTGAAGTGCGTGGTGTCATAACTTGTCAGCAGGTAAGGGCTGTTCCCCCCGTCAATGAGGATTTGCAGTTTCGCGCGCCGGATGCCCTCCTGTTCAGAAAAATCCTGCGCCTGGTCTGCACGCTGCGTCATGTGCTGCTCCTTACTTTTTATGCTGGATGTCCTTGATTTTCAACGTCACCAAGCCACCTGGCGCGCTGACCTTGACTGTCTGCCCCTTCTTTTTGCCCAGCAAGGCCGCTCCCATGGGACTCTCGTTTGATATGCGGTTGTTCATCGGGTCTGACTCACGGGCGCCGACGATGGTGTATTCCATCTCTTCCTTGAGTTCGTCATCATAGACCCTGACCGTGGTGCCGATGTTGACCCTGTCGGTTGAAACATCAGAATCATCGATCACAAGCGCTGTCCGGATCGTGTTTTCCAGGTCGATGATTTCAGCCTCAAGCCTGGATTGCTCGTTCTTGGCCTCATCATATTCGGCGTTTTCGCTCAAATCACCGAAACCACGGGCGACCGCGATCATCTCCGCCACTTCCGCGCGCCTGATGGTGGAAAGGTACTGCAGTTTTTCCTCCAGTTTTTTCATTCCCTCAACAGATACGACGGTCCTTTTACTGTGTTCATGCTGATTCATCGTCTTGCTCCATCTTCCTTCAATCAAAATAATGATTTTCGGCTGCCTTCCCGGCAGCCGCTATACGTCATGCGAGTTTGCCAAATAAAAAATGCGAAAACCCATGCGCACCCATATTATACATAAGAAAAGGGTCAGACGCAAGCAAACGGCGTACCTTACATAAAATGAGCGCGAAAAAGGAGTCGTGCCTCAG
>CAZJCB010000025.1:0-19203 GCA_964544245.1 uncultured Christensenella sp. | reverse complement strand
ATGGACATCAAGAAGAAAATTGAGGAGATCGTTCAGAAGATCAAGACGGACAAGACCCTTGCCGCCAGGATGAAAAGCGACCCGGTGAAGACCATCGAAAGCCTCGTCGGGGTCGACCTGCCGGACGAGCAGATCAAGGCGCTGGTCGAGGGCGTGAAGGCAAAGCTGTCGCTGGACAACGCGGGCGGCCTGTTGCAGAAGATCAAGAAATTCTTCGGATTCGGAGGCTGAGCGGGAGGCTGACCCGCCCGGCGGAGCCGCCTGAAGTCAGGCGGCTCCATCATTTCACGGTTCAAACTTCAATATTCGTTGATTCCGGGTCAAGGGATGAAATCCCTTGCCAGGGGGTTCGGGGGATGGCATCCCCCCGAGGGTGTCACCTGGTTCATCAGGGTTATTCCACCGTCACGGACTTGGCCAGGTTGCGCGGTTTGTCCACGTCGTTGCCGTTGAGGGCGGCGACGTAATAGGCGAACAGCTGCAGCGGCAGGATGGCGAGGATGGGCTGCAGTTCCTCGCACAGCCAGGGCACCCCGAGGGTGTGGCTGGCGACCCCGGCGATGTCCGTGTCGTGCTCCAGGCACACCGCCATCACCACCGCGCCGCGGGCCTGGACCTCCTTGATGTTGCTGATGGTTTTTTCCCGCAGCTTTTTCCCGGTCGCCAGCGCGATGACCAGGGTGCCTCGCTGGATGAGGGAAATGGTGCCGTGCTTCAGTTCACCCGCCGGCTGCGCCTCCGAATGGATGTAGGAGATCTCCTTGAGCTTCAGCGAGCCCTCCAGCGACAGGGAGTAGTCGATGCCCCGGCCGATGAAGAAGATGTCCTTGCAGTTGAAGAACAGGGAGGCCAGGCGCTGCACTTCCTTGTGGTCAGAGAGCGTTTTTTCGGCCGCCTCCGGCAGCTTGAGCAGGGTCTCCTGCGCTTCCCTGAGTTCTTCGTCCGTCATCTGGCCCCGTTCCTGCGCCAGGAAATAGGTCAGCAGCGCCAGTGCCGCGACCTGGGTGGTGTAGCCCTTGGTGGTCGCCACGGCGATCTCGGGGCCGGCCCAGGTGTACAGGGTATAGTCCGCCTCCCGGGCGATGGTGGAGCCCACCACGTTGACGATGGCCAGGGTCCTGACGCCCCTGGACCTGGCCTCCCGGAGGGCCGCGATGCTGTCGGCCGTCTCCCCGGACTGGCTGATGACGACCACCAGGTGTTCCGGCTTGAGGATGGGCTGCCGGTAGCGGAACTCGGAGGCGATGTCCACCTCCACCGGGATGCCCAGCCGGCCTTCCAGCAGGTTCTTGCCCAGGCGCCCCGCGTGGTAGGCCGAGCCGCAGGCGACGATGTGCACCATGCTGAGGGACTGCAGCCATTCCCTGTCCATCTTCAGGTCGTCCAGGACGAAGCGCCCCTCCTTGACGCGGGGGCGGATGGTCTCCTTCAGGGCGATGGGCTGCTCCATCATCTCCTTCATCATGAAGTGCTCATAGCCGCCCTTCTCGGCGGCGGACACGTCCCAGTCCACATGAAAGGGTTCTTTTTGGAAGGTCTCGCCATAGGCGTTGTAGAAGGTGACCTTTTCCGGGTCCAGCAGGGCGACCTCCCCATCCTTCATCAGGTAGACCTCGCGGGTGAGGCTCAGGATGGCGGGGATGTCGGACACGATATAGTTCTCGCCCTCGCCCTGCCCCACGATGAGCGGGCTGTCCTTGCGCACGGCGGCGATGCGGCCGGGCTCGTCCGTGCTGAGCACCCCCAGCGCGTAGGAGCCTTCCAGGTACTGAACGGCGGTCAGCAGGGTCTTCGCCAGGTCGCCCTGGTCGTAAAACTCGATCAGGTTGCTGACCACTTCCGAATCGGTCTCCGACTGGAACCGGTAGCCCTTGGACATCAGCATGTCCTTGAGCGGGCGGTAGTTCTCGATGATGCCGTTGTGCACCACCGCGAAGCGACCGCTGTGGGACAGGTGGGGGTGGGAATTGTAGTAGGAGGGTTCCCCGTGGGTCGCCCAGCGGGTGTGCCCGATGCCCACGCTGCCGGGCAGGTCGCGCCCGTCCCGGGTCATGTTGGACAGGAGCTGCAGCCGCCCGCGCATTTTGCGCACCTGGATGGCGCCTTCGTTGATGACCGCCATGCCGGCCGAGTCATAGCCCCGGTATTCCAGTTTTTTCAGCGCGTCCAGCAGGATGGGCGCCGCCTGCCGGGGCCCGGTGTAGCCGATGATTCCGCACATGGTGGTCTGCTCCTTAATCAGTCCTTCAGGCTTTTTTGGGGGCCTGGGGACAGGTTGGCGATAGGGGGATTATACAACGGACGGGGCAGGGAGGATATCACCCCGTCCGGTTCTTCGCCGCCTCCACGAAGGCCCTGAACAGCGGGTGCGGCCGGTCCGGTCGGCTCTTGAACTCCGGGTGGAACTGGACGGCCAGGAAGAAGGGGTGGCCCTCCAGCTCGACGATTTCTGCCAGGTCGCGCTGCGGGTTGCGGCCGGAGATCCTCAGGCCCGCATCCTCAAAGGCCCGGGCGTAGGCGTTGTTGAACTCGTAGCGGTGCCGGTGGCGCTCGCTCACGGCCTGTTCGCCATATGCCCGCAGGGCCGCGGAGCCCGCGGCAAGCCTGCATTCATACGCCCCCAGGCGCATCGTGCCGCCCAGGCTGTCCAGGTTTTGGTCCGGCATCAGGCAGATCACGGGGTCCGGGGTCATTGGCGAGGCCTCGGTGGTGTCCGCCTTTTGAAGCCCCAGCACGTGCCGGGCAAACTCGATCACGGCCAGCTGCATCCCCAGGCACAGGCCCAGGAAGGGGACGCCGTTCTCGCGGGCGTAGCGGATGGCGGCCATTTTGCCTTTCAGCCCCCTGGCGCCAAAGCCGCCCGGCACCAGGACGCCCGCCGCGCCGGCCAGCGCCTCCCCGGCGTTGCCCTCGTCCAGCGCCTCGGCGCTCACCCACTGGAGGTCGATGCGGCGCCCGGCGGCGATGCCCGCATGGTGCAGGGCTTCCGCGACGCTCAGGTAGGCGTCGGGCAGCGCCACGTATTTGCCCACCAGGGCGATCTTCAGGCTCTCCGCGCAGGCCTTGTCAGCCTGCACGATCCCGCGCCACGGGCCCAGGTCGCAGGGAAGCCCGGGAAAGCCCAGCAGCTCGCAGGCCTTTTCGTCCAGGCCCTCTTCCTGCAGGCGCAGCGGGACCTCGTAGAGCGTATCCGCGTCCAGGTTCTGGAAGACCCGCCCGGCGGGCATGTTGCAGAACATCCCGATCTTGTCCCGGATCTCCATGCTCAGGGGCATTTCGCTGCGGCAGACCAGGATGTCCGGCTGCAGGCCCAGGCTGCCCAGTTCCTTGACGGAGTGCTGGGTGGGCTTGGTCTTCAGCTCCCCGGCCTTGCGCAGGTAGGGGACCAGGGTGACGTGGATGAGCAGGGTGTTCTCCCGGCCCAGCTCGTAGCGCAGCTGCCGGACGGCTTCCAGGAAAGGCTGCCCCTCGATGTCTCCCACGGTGCCGCCGATCTCCACGATGACGACGCCGTCGCCCTTCCCTTCCCCGGCCAGGAGGATGCTGCGCTTGATCTCGTCGGTGATGTGGGGGATGATCTGCACCGTCGCGCCCAGGTAGCCACCCTGGCGTTCCCGGTCGATGACGGCTTTAAAAACGCGCCCGCTGGTGACGCTGGCGCGGCCGGAGAGGCTCTCGTCGATGAAGCGCTCGTAGTGCCCCAGGTCCAGATCGCACTCCGCGCCGTCCTCTGTGACGAAAACTTCCCCGTGCTGGTAGGGGTTCATGGTGCCGGGGTCGACGTTGAGGTAGGGGTCCAGCTGCTGCATCGTCACCTTCAGCCCCCGGCACTTGAGCAGCCGGCCCAGCGAAGCCGCCGTGATGCCCTTGCCCAGGGAGGAGACCACCCCGCCGGTCACAAAGACGTACTTGGCCGCCATCCTGTCTCCTTTCACGCTTGGAGCACTTTCGCCGCCGTCACGGCCATGCGCTGGCCTTCCCGCATGCTCGCCTGCTGGAGCAAACGGTGCGCTTCGTTTTCGTCAACGCCCAGGCGGGCCATCAGGCGGCGCTTGGCCCTGAAGATCAGGTCTTCCTCCTCCGGGGTCCTGGCCTGCCGCCGAGCCCGCTGCCGGGCTTCCTCCCCCTGCAGCAGTCCGCGTACCTGATCGGCCAGTTCGCGCGGGGAGGGGGGCATCACCAGCCGCAGCGGCCCGCCATCGAACAGCCCTGCCGTCCCCGGTTCCCGATGCAGGACTACTACTTGCGCTTCGCCGCTCAGGGCTTCGCAGACCTGCTGTGCTGTCATGTCGGCGAGTTTATCCCCGCACAGCACCAACCCGCCGCCCCTGCGCCGTACCGCGCGGATCACGCCGGCCCCCGTGGCGTGCGCTTCGCCCAGGGGCAGGCCTGCGGCCCTGATAACGCGGGAGAGGCCCTGGCGAGTCTGCTCGTTTGTAAATGCCAGGTGAACGCTCAGCATGGGCCTCTCCCGCGGTCAGATTTTCACGTCTGCATCAGTATAGCACAAGGTACTTCTTTGTTTCCCAGTCGGTGACCTGGGTGCGGTACTCGTCCCACTCCCGCTCCTTGCCCTCCAGGTAGCGCTCGGCAACCTGCTTGCCCAGGGCCTGCATCATGAGGGCGTCCTCCCGCAGGGTGTCCAGCGCGTCCTTCAGCGAGCCGGGCAGGCTGGCGATGCCCTTGGCCTGCCGCTGCGCCTCGCTCATGGCGAAGATGTTCTCCGGCGTCTCCTTGGGCGGCTCCAGGCCCTTCTCGATGCCTTCCAGCCCGGCGGTCAGGCACAGCGCCAGGTAGGGGTTGCAGGAGGGGTCCGGGCTGCGCAGCTCCAGCCGTGTGCTCTGGCGGCTGCCCGCCGGCACGCGGATCAGCACGCTGCGGTTGACGGAGGACCAAGCCAGGTAACAGGGTGCCTCATAGCCCGGCACCAGGCGCTTGTAGGAGTTGACCAGCGGGTTGGTCACCGCGGTCATGCCCCGGACGTGCCCCAGGATGCCGGCGATGAAGCTGTAGGCTTCCCGCGAGAGCCCCTTGGCGTCCTTTTCATCATAGAAGAGGTTCTTCCCGTCCTTGAACAGCGACATGTTCGTGTGCATGCCCGAGCCGTTGATGCCGAAGATGGGCTTGGGCATGAAGGTCGCGTGCAGGCCGCTGCGCCGGGCCAGGGTCTTGACCGCCAGGCGGAAACTCATGATGTTGTCGGCGGTTTTCAGCGCGTCGGCGTACTTGAAGTCGATCTCGTGCTGTCCGGGGGCCGCCTCGTGGTGGGAGGCCTCGATCTCAAAACCCATCGCCTCCAGCGCCAGGCAGATGTCCCGGCGGACTTCCTCGCCGTGGTCCAGGGGGCCCAGGTCAAAGTAATTCGCCTGGTCCCCGGTCACGGTGGAGGGTTCGCCCTTCTCGTCCGTCTGAAAGAGGAAGAACTCGCACTCCGGCCCCACCATGAACTCGTATCCCATGCTTTCCGCCTTTTTCAGGGCGCGCTTGAGCACGTAGCGCGGGTCGCCCTCAAAGGGTTTCCCGTTGGGCAGGTGCACGTCGCAGATCATCCTGGCCACCCGGTCCTGCTCCGGCCGCCAGGGCAGCAGGGCGAAGGTGTCCAGGTCGGGGAACAGGCGCATGTCCGATTCCTCGATGCGCAGGAAACCCTCGATGGAGCTGCCGTCGATGGTGACCGCGTTGTCCAGCGCCTTGTCCAGCTGGGACGCCGTGATCGCGACGTTCTTGAGCTGCCCGAAGATGTCGGTGAACTGCAGGCGGATAAAATGCACGTCCTTGTCCTTGACCTCGCGGACAATGTCTTCCCTTGTCAACTTTCCCATACGCTCCCCCTTCTCAATACGAAAGGGGCTGGTCATGCCGAAAATCCATCGGCACCCTTGCCCCATGAACACAGCGATATTAAGGGCACGGGGCCGTCCCGTCAAGTTTTTTCTTTGTGCCTGCCGCCAGGGCAGTGAAAAGGAGGGCGTTTCCGGGCCCGCGGGGCTGAAAACCGGTGCGGAGCGCGTTGACACCCTTTCCGGCGGGTGCTATGATTTGCGGGAACTGCACAGGGTATTCCGGACTGATTGTCCGATTGCGCACACTGGCTTTCCCCCCTTGCCGTACCGACCGACCGCCGCCCGGGACCACAGCGCCATAATCCGCAGTTTTTCTGTCACATCGCCCGGTACCCCTTTACACAGGCCTGGACGGGCCATTGATCGCTTTCCCTGTCCTACAACATGATGAAGCGGGAGAAAAAACATGAAGAGAGCATTCAGGATTGCCTGCCTCCTCCTGGCGGCCCTTGTGGCGGCCGCCGCGGCGCCCGCCCTGGCCGGGGCGGCTGACTACGCGGGGGACTGGGCCTGCGTGGCGGTCGACCTGGGCGACGGAAACAAACTGACAGAATACGAAGGCACAGGCGTCGGGGACCTGATGAAGCTCAGGCTGGGCCAGGACGGCGCTCTTGTGCTCACGTCCATGGGCGGGGAGATCCCCGGGACCTGGGCTGAAACCGCGGACGGCATCAGCGCCGATATTGAAGGCCAGGCCGTGGCGTTTACGCTGAAGGACGGCCAGCTGGTCAACACCGAAAACGGCGTGACGATGTACCTGGAAAAGGCCGCGGCGCCAAAGAGCGGCGGGCTGCTCTCCCTGGTCAAGGGAAGCAGATTCACCGGCAGATGGGTGGTGTCGGCCGTTGACGAGGGCGACGGCGTCCTCAAGGACCAATACCAGGGGATGAAGGTTTCCGACGTCATGGCCTTCCAGATCAACCGGGATGGCACGCTGGTGATGACCTCCATGGGCCTGGACGTCCCCGGGACGTGGGCGGAAATCACCGGCGGCATCCGGGTCACCATTGACAGTGAGCCCGTGGACCTGCTGCTGAAGGACGAACAGCTGGTGGCCAGCGAGGACGGCCTGACGCTGTATTTCACCCGCGGCGCCCAGGCGGCTGCGCCGACCCAGGCGCCGGCGCAGGCTTCGGGGTTCGCCGGGGCGTGGGAGGCGGTCCGCTATGAATCCATGGGCTATAGTTTTGACATCAAGATGCTCTTTCCCGACGGCTGCGTCCTGACCCTGCGGGAGGACGGCACGGGCGAGGTGCCCCTCACCAAGGACTACAAGGAGCAGCTGACCTGGTCCGAAAGCGGCGGCGCGCTCTCCATCCAGGGCAGCTACGTGCTCTCCGCCCCCGTGTGGAACGCGGAAAAGGGGGAGCTGAGCATGTTCTACGGCTCCAACGCCGTGTCCGTCGTATTCCAGCGCGCCGCCGGGACAAACCCGGATTTGACCGCCGCGCCGGTCATCGAAACCACCCCTGCGCCGACCCCGCAGCCCACCGCGGAACCGACCCCGGAACCCACTGCGGAACCGACGTCGGCGCCCACCGCGGAACCCACCCCCGTGCCGACGCAGGCCGTGTCGGGGGACGGGCTGCTGTGCGAAACCAACCTGTTCACCGCGCTGTTCCCCGGCGCCGGCTGGTCTGAAAACACGGGCTGGCGGTCCGACCGGGCGGATTACTCCTCCGTCAGGATCGACCTGAAGGACGAGGCCGGCTCCACGGCCGCCTCCGTCTCCCTGTCGGCCAGCAGCGAAGGCGTGCGCACCTACCGCGACAAAATCAAGCTGCTGAAGGAATACGCCGCGGAAAAGGGGCAGGAAGCGCTGGACGGGGCCCTCATCGGCGGCGTCCCTTTCCTGGGCGTCAGCTATGAGCGGTGGGGATGGAAGTACGCCGAATACGCGGCGCGCGTGCCCGAGGCCAAAATCACCCTGATGGTCACCGTCGAGCAGCCGGACAAGATCGGGGACAGGCTGCAGTCCCTGCTGGACTCCATCGCCTACAAACTGCCCGTGCTGTCGCCGCCCAACGTGGACCCGCCGCTGCCCGAGGACGGGGCGCCCTTCGTTCCCGAACCCGCGGCCCTCAGCGCCGGGGATACGGAACTGACGGCGAAATGGTTGAAGACCGAGGAGTCCGTCCTCCTGGACAGCATCTTCGGCAACGCCCTCGCGAAAGCCGGAAACCGCGTGTACGCGCTGGCCGGCAAAACCTTGTACGCCTTCAGCCTGGAAGGGGAGAAACTGGTCCCCGACGCGGGCTTCGCCGGGGGCAGGCTGGCGCTGGAGGACGAGTTTGAATACCTGTCCCTGGGAGGGGATGGCACCCTCTTCGTTTCCAACGGCATGTTCAACATCCTCTCCGTGAGGGATGGTGCCGTCGTCGCGGACAACGACGTTTCCGGCTACCTGGTAATGCATCCGGGCGGCGAATGGGGCCTGACCTTCTGGGTCAACGCGGATACGCAGCGGATCCGGGTCGTGGACGGCGAACTGAAAGCCGAGCCCTGGGTGCTCACCGGGCTGAGCGACCCCGCCGCGAGGAAGGGCCGCTTCAGTTCCATCACTTCCGTCTTCATCTCAGACACCAAGATCTACGTCGCGGGCACGGACGAATTGAAGGGCGGCGCGCAGTGCGTCGCGGCGTTTGACCTGGAGGGGAACGAGCTCTTCACCTTCGGCGCGGAGGACTGGACGGCAGACGACGCCTTCGGCTCGGTCACCGGCATCGCGGAGACCGGCAAGGGCATCCTGGTGCTGGACGGCAATTACCGCGCCTTCAAACTGTTCTCCCCCCAGGGCGAGTTCCTGGGCCAGGCGGACAGCGACGATTTGCTGGGCACGGATTATCCCTGGCTGTCGTCCATGGTCCCGGCGGAGGGGGGCGTGCTGGTCGCCGCCGCCCAGGCCAGGCAGGACGAGTCCGCCGACGAACTGCTGATTTTCCTGGTGAGCGGGTTCTGAAACCGGCACCTTAAAAACCTTCAAAGGGACACGGGGGAATTTCATTCCCCCTGTTCCGCAGACTCAGTCTTCGCGTGTCGTCGCGCCCGGAGGTCGCTCGTCCCGCTCGCTTCGTTTGACTCCTCCGCCTGCCTGCATCCCGCACAGCGGGGGGCAGGCTCCGCCCCCCCCCAGGCAAGGGAGTTCCTCCCCTGACCCGGTATCTTTCTGAATTTCCCGGTGCAGCCAATTCCTTGACCAAGAAAGGGCGGAGTCAACGGTTCCGCCCTTTCGGCAGTTTTATTTCTGGTGTAAGCCCTAAACCCCGGCGGCGATGTACACGAGGGTCTCGACCGATGAGGGGGCGAGGCCGTTCGCTGCCCAGAAATTGACGAAGTTTCCGTCCACCTGGATCCTGACCTCCACGCTGGACCCCGGCATGATGCCCATGTCATAGCTGCGCCAGGAGTAATAGGCGATGTAGAGGATGCTGTTCTCCGCGCCCCGCACGATGAACGCGGCCTCGAAATTTCCCACCGGCTTCTCGGTGCTGTTCTTGATTTCCGAGACGAGGTAATCCCTGACGGAATAGCCGTCGTCGACTTTCTCCTCCCTGGCCTTGGATTCCAGCCGTACGACGTTCTGGGTGAGTTTGCCTTGCTGCATCATGGAGAGCATCTTGTCCGACACGGTGTACTGGCTGGTGTCGATGTTCCTGTACAGCCCGATGAAGGCGTTTTCGCCGGGCTGGAGCACCTTGGGGTAGCAGGAGGTGATCTCCGAGGAGTCGATGCTGTTGCCGTCCGCATCGTACAGCTCCAGCAGACCCCGGGTAAACTCCACCGGCTTGTCCCCGGAATTGGTCAGTTCGGCGAAATAGTGGCAGGTGACCGTCTTGTCATAATAGGGAAGCTGATGCAGGTCCTCCCGGACGATCTGCAGCCTGCCCGCGGCGGAAGCCGGAAGGGCAAGGGCCAGCGCGAGGACGAGCAGAACGCAGCAGACGGGGATCCTTTTCATGGTTCTATCTCCTTCCTGGTGAGGGCGCCGGAAAACGCTTCGCCCCCTGGCGCCGTCACAGGCGGAAAAGCCTGGCCTGTGAAAGCGCGGGGAAAAGCGCTGGGATGAAACGGTCGCGCGTATGAAACGGTCGGACAGGGATGGTCGGGCTGGAAAGGTCAGGCAGGGAGCGGAAGGGTCGGTCAGTACGCTGTTGTTTGTTCTTTCGGGATGCTGTTTGTATTCTACACCGGGTCATTGCTGAAAACAAGGCGTTTCCCCAGTCCACCGGGGGTTCCGGGCATTGCTCCTCAGCCCTTCATCACCGGCTGGCAGGCCGGGCAGTAGTACACGTTCCCGCCCAGGTAGCTTTCCCGGACGACGGCGCCGCCGCATGCCGGGCAGGGCCTGTCCAGGGCGTTCCTGCTCATCAGGGTGGCGTAGCCCCCGGGCTGGCCGTACAGGTCCTTTTCGGTGTCCCGCCCGCCCTGCTCCGTCATCTCCCGGAGGGCCTCCCTGGTCATCCTGTACAGCCTGAGCAGGTCCTCAAAGCTTAAGGCCGACACCTTGGTCCTGGGGTTCGTGCGCGCGAGGAAGAGGATGTCCTGCAGCACCCCGTTGCCCAGGCCTGGGACGCGCTGTTCGGTCGCCAGGAAGGCCTTGGCGCTCAGCCTGCCGCAGCCGGAGGCCATGGCCAGGAAATACGCCTCGCCGAACCCTTCGCCCAGGGGCGAGGGTTTCTCGTGCGCCGCCCGGTGGTAGACGCTGTGGTATTCTCCCTCCGGGCACAGGTGGATGCCCGCGTACATCTGCACCGCGCAGGTGAGGGCGGAACCGTCTTCCAGTCTCAGGAGCAGCTGGTGTTTCTTTGGAACCTCGCCGCCGGGTGGGTGCAGGCGAAGGTTCGCGCCGTCGTTGAAGAGCAGTGTCAGGCCGCCCAGGTCCACCTCCAGGATCCCGCCGAAGGCGCGGGCTTCCCGGAGGGTCCGGCCTTTCAGCGCGCCGGCGTAGGTTTCCGGGCTGCCGGTGTAGAAGGCGAAGCCGTGGGGCGCCGCGCCGGCCTGGGCTTCCAGGATCTGAAGCCCCCTGACGGAACTGTTCAGCTGGCGGGCGAGGGTGGCGCTTTCGGGAAATTCGATCAAACTTCTCACCTCTTTGCAGGGTTGTGTTCGCTTTTTATGATACCACCGCGCAGCGTTTCCGGGAACAGGGGAACCATGCCTGACAAATGTTTTTCCGGGGTTTTGATAGAAGCAGGCAGGTGTTCCGCTGCGGGACGGAGCTGATTTCCGTGTTTGATTTTTCACCGGCCGACCTGCCGGAGTTCCTGCGCCTGATGGAAACGCAGGCGGCTTTTGACAGGGCGGCGGGAGGGCGGCCCGCCTGAGATGGGCTTACATGTCTGGCGCGCAGGCATGATACGCCCTGACCGGTCATTGCTGCCAAAACCATTCTGTTTCAACTTTTTCGCAAAACAAGACCGGCCTAATCAGGACGGTCTTTTGGGCAGTGCGCCGGTCAGGGGATGACTAATGAACGGGAGTGCCGTCCGTAAAGATTTCCAATAACTTTGTAAACCGCATGGCTTGTGAAGCGCTGCCTGACAAAACGGAACCGGGGGCGATAAGCAGGCTTATGACGCGCTTTCCGCCGAGCGGCGGCGCATCACGTCGATGATCACGGCGATGACGATCAGCGCGCCCTTGATCATTTTCTGCGGCCCCTGGGGGACGCCCAGGAGGTTCAGCCCGTTGGAGATGACGCCGATGATCAGGATGCCGATGAGGGTGCCCAGCATGCTGCCCTCGCCGCCCCGCATGGAGGTGCCGCCGATGACGACCGCGGCGATGGCGTCCATCTCCTGCCCGTCGGCGTTGGTGGGCACGGCGGAGTCCAGCCTGGAGGAGAGCAGCAGGGCGGCGACGCCGCAGCAGAACCCGCTGAAGGCGTAGACGAACAGTTTGGTGCTGTGGACGTTGATGCCCGAGAGCCGCGCGCAGTTCTCATTGCCGCCCACGGCGTAGGTAAAGCGCCCCGGGCGCGTGTATTTCAGCCCGTACCAGCCGATGAGCAGCATGGCCAGCATGATCAGGATGCCGTACAGCGGGATGCCCGCGACGCGGCTGGAGATGGCGGTGAACCCCTTGGGGAAGGTGTACAGCGGCTGCCCGCCGGTGACGGTATAGGCCGCGCCGCGGGCCAGGTACATCATGCCCAGGGTGGCGATGAAGGGCGGCAGGTTCAGGTAGGTGATCATCATCCCGTTGGCCAGGCCGATGAGGCAGGAGAACAGGATGCCCAGGATGACGGTCATGGCGACCGAGAGGCCCCAGCTTTTCATCATGATGGCCATCAGCAGCCCGGTGAGGGCGATGTTGGAACCGACGGACAGGTCGATGCCGCCGGAGACGATGACGTAGGTCATCCCGATGGCCACGACGAAGTTGATGGAGATCTGCTGGAAGACGTTCAGGAAGTTCTGCGCAGAGAAAAACGCCTCGCTGGCCAGCGCCAGGTTGAAGCACAGCACGATGAAGGCGATCAGGATGCCCAGGATGTTGTTGCCGCCGGACACCTTCTTCAGTTCCTGCCCTTTTTGCTGCTGGCGCTTTTTGTACAGGGAGATCAAGAACGCGCCGGCCGCGACAGCCAGCAGGTCGATGCCCGCGATCAGGAACAGCTTGCTGGACTCAAACAGCTTGATCAGGCTGTGCTCCCTGGACGTCAGGACGACCTCTTCGGGGATCACGATCCCCGCGGGGTCCTTGCCCAGCACCTCGGCGGCCTTCACCTGGGCGACCGCCTTGTTGTAGGCCTCCACACTGGTCTTCAGCCGGACGGTCTCCGCCCCCAGGGACTGGGCGTACAGCCCCAGCGCCAGCAGCAATACGCCGGCGAACAGGCAAATGATAACGATGATCCTCGTGTTCCTCTTCATGGGGCCGCCTCCTCTGGCGCGTTATGCTGTCTGCTTTTCGGTGCCCGTCGCGTAGGCCAGGATCTTTTCCTGTGTGAGCGTGCCGTCGTTTTCAAAGATACCGGTCACCCTGCCCTGGCACATCACCATCACGCGGTCGGACATGTTCAGGATCTCGGGCAGCTCGGAAGAGATCATGACGATGGCCGCGCCCCCCTGCACCAGTTCGTTGATGATGTGGTACACCTCGATCTTGGCGCCCACGTCGATGCCCCGCGTCGGCTCGTCCAGGATCAGCACCCTGGACCTGCTCAGGAGCCATTTGGCCAGCACCACTTTCTGCTGGTTGCCCCCGGACAGGTTGCGGGCCAGCTGCACGGGCGAGGGGGTCTTGATGCGCAGGCGGCCGATGTACTCGGTGATTGCCCGGCGTTCCTGGTTCAGGTTGATCTTCAGCGGCGGGCCGAACTGGCTCAGCGAGGACAGGGTGATGTTGGTGCCCATCGCCATGGTCAGCACCAGGCCTTCCAACTTGCGGTCTTCCGTTGCAAAGCCGATGCCGGCCTTGATGGCGTCCAGCGGGCGGTGGATGGCGGCCCTGCTGTTCCCCACGGTGATCTCGCCGCCCTGCTTTTTATCCATGCCGAACAGCGCCCGCATCGTTTCCGTCCGCCCTGCGCCGACCAGGCCGGACACGCCCAGGATCTCGCCCGCGCGCACGGAGAAGGAGACCTGCTGCACCTGCTTGCCCGCGCTCAGCCCTTCCACCCTCAGCAGTTCATCGCCCAGTGGCACGTGGATCTTGGGGAATTTCTCCTCCAGCTTCCGGCCCACCATGTGGCGGATGATCTCGTCCAGGCTGGTGTCCTTCACGTCCAGCACGCAGACGTTCCCGCCGTCGCGCATGATGGTGGCGCGGTCGCAGATCTCCAGCACTTCCTCCAGACGGTGAGAGATGTAGATCAGCGCGGCCCCTTTTTCCTTGAGCATGCGGATGGTCGAGAACAGGATGTCGATCTCCCGCCGCGTCAGCGGCGCCGTGGGTTCGTCCAGGATCAGGATGCGGGACTGGATGGACAGCGCCTTGGCGAGTTCGACCATCTGTTTGTGGGCCACGCCCAGGCGCCCGACCCGTTCCCGCGCGTTGATGCCGACCTTGAGCTCGTCCAGCAGCGCCTGGGCCTGCGCGTACATCTTCCGCCAGTCGACGGACGCGCCCTTCATGAACGGGCGGCCCAGGAAGATGTTCTCGGCCACGCTCAGTTCGTCCACCAGGTTGAGTTCCTGGTAGATGATGCTGATGCCCAGCGCCTGCGCGTCGTGCGAGTTGCGGATCTGGACCTCCTGCCCGTCGATCGTGACCGTGCCGCCGTCCCTGCCGTAGGCTCCGGAAAGGATCTTCATCAGCGTGGACTTGCCGGCGCCGTTTTCGCCCAGCAGCGCGTGCACCTCGCCCTGGCGGACACTCAGGCTGACGCGGTCCAGCGCCAGCACGCCGGGAAAACGTTTGACGATGCCCCGCATCTCCAGATACTCGCCCATGCGTCCTCCTCTGGGGCAGATTTTTCACAAAAGGGGCCGGCGGCGGCCGCGGCCGCCGCCGGCGGGGAATCTTATTTCAGGTAGTCGGCGACCAGGGTGATGTCCACGACGGTGGTTTCGGCTTCAATGATCTTTTCCGTGCGCTCCACGCCGTTGATCGCGTCCACGGCGGCCTGGATGGCGTTGGCGCCGATGGCGACGGGGCCGCAGTCCAGCGTGGCGGTCAATTCGCCCGCGGCGACGGATTCCAGCGCGTTGGGGTTGCCGTCCAGGCCGACGACGATGATGTCGTCCCGGCCCAGCTGTTTGATGGCCTGCACGGCGCCCAGCGCCATTTCATCGGACAGGCCGTAGATCGCCTTGACGCCGGGGTTGGCCTGGATCATGTCCAGCGCGGCGTTCATGCCTTTCTCACGCAGCCAGTCGCCCGGCTGGGAGGCGACGACCTTGATGCCCGGATACGCTTCGGCGGCGCGGTCGACAAAGCCGCCCATGCGCTGGGTGGTGTAGTCGGAGGGCAGCCCTTCGATGATGGCGACCTCGCCTTCGCCGTTCAGTTTCGTGTTGACCCAGTCGGCGATCTTCTTGCCGCCGTTGTACTGGTTGTAGCCCGAATAGGCGTACACTTCCGCGCCTTGGATCTCGGTGATGGTGTTGAACATGACGATCGGGATGTTCGCCTCATTCGCTTTCTTGATGCCGGGGATGAGGGCGTCCAGGTTGATGCCGCACACGGCGATCGCGGCGACCTTGCGGGTGATCATGTCTTCCATCAGGGCCATCTGGCTGGCGTAGTCGTCTTCGGATTCGGGCGCCAGGATCAGCAGCTCATAGCCGCTGGCTGCCGCCACGGGCGTCGCGCCCTCGATGCAGCTGGCATAGAAGGGGCTGGTCATCGCCGGGGGCAGGAAGCCGATCTCGGCGGCGTACGCGCCGACGCTGGCGAACAGCGTCAGGGCCAGGACGATTGCGAACAGTTTTTTCATGTGAAGACCTCCTCTTTATTACGGGATATGCGGATGCTGATTACCGGGAGAGACCCTTGCCGCGCCGTCCGGGCGCATATCCGGGCGGCGCCGTGGCGCTTCCTCCTTTCGTTTGTTTTGTCTCCCGGTCTGAGTTCCGGTTCCCGGGAACGCGCGCGGAAAAAACCTGAGTGCTTCAAATTTGCGGCGGGATGGGCACGGTTCCGCGGGCGCGGCGCCATACCGGCCCTGGCGGTCCTCCCGGTGTTTCCGGCGGCGCATGCTTCGCTATCCCGTTTGCTCGCCTGATTGTACATTCGGCCGGTCCGGCCTGTCAAGGGAAATGATCGCGCCCCAGGCTGCGGGGACATTACGGGCCGTGGAGGGCCGCCTGCCCGAGTAATCCGACGCCCTCCCCCTCCCGTCTCGTTGACACCGCGGGCACCCGCGCATATACTTCGGATATCGTTTCGCGGGCCGGGGGCAGGGTCGACGCCCCTCCGCCCGCCACTGGGAAGGACAGCAATACATGACAAAAACCCCGGCGCCCGGCACACCCAGGGACCACGGCAGCCCGGCGGAAGGGGCGGGCCCCTCCGGCCTGTCGGTGCAGGGCCTCTGCAAATCCTACGGCCGGGAGAAGGTGCTCCAGGGGGTCAGCTTCACGCTGGAGCCCGGGGAAGCCCTCGGGGTGTGTGGCAGCAACGGCGCGGGCAAGACCACGCTCATCCACCTGCTCGCCTCCATCCTCCCGCCGGATTCGGGCGCCGTCACCCTCTTTGGCGTCCCGGCCGGGCGCAGCCGCGCCTACCGGGAGATGATCGGTTTCGTGCCCCAGGAGATCGCGCTCTCCCCCCGCCTGACAGTGCGGCAGAACCTGGATTTCTGGGCCGCCGCGCGCGGCCTGTCGGGCGGCGCCAGGAAGGCTGCGGTAGAGGAAGCCGTTCGCCTGACCCGCATCGACGGCTTCCTGGGCAAACGCGTCTCGCGATGTTCCGGGGGCATGGCCCGGCGCGCCAACCTCGCCGCCGGCCTGGTTGGCAGCCCCTCCCTCATCCTGATGGACGAGCCCACCGCGGGAATCGACGAGGACAACCGCGACGCCATCCTGCTGTCGGTCAAGAGCCTGCAGCAGGCCGGGCGCATGGTCATCATGGTCAACCATTACCGGGTGGAGCTCGAAGCCATCTGCGGGCGCGTCATCACGCTCAGGGACGGCCGGCTGGCTGAAAACGGGCCCGGCGCCCCCGGGGCGCAATAGGATGCTCTTCCGCCTCGTCCTCTTTCACCTGCGCGAGACGCTCAGCGTCCGCACGCTGGTCTTTTTCCTGGCCATCCTGCTGGCGACCCTGTTCCTCTTTTCGGCGATGCCCAGCCTGATCGGCAGCGCCGACCGCATCTCCTTCAACCTGTCCGTGTCCATCGTGGACCCGGAGAGCAGCCTGATCTCCGACGCGCTCGCCGGCATCCTGGGCGGCATGAACGGCATGGGGGAGGTGTACCGGGAGGACCTGGAAACCGCGCGGGCGAGGCTGGACAACAACGAGATCCTGCTGATCCTGCAGATCCCGGAAGGCTTTTTTGCGCGCAGCCAGTCCTTTGACAAGCGCCCGCCGGTGACCCTGTACCTCAACCCGCGCATGCCGGCGGAAACGGCCGTCTTCGTGCGCGCGCTGCGCAGCGTGGCCGACAGCATCACGGGCATGCAGGCGGCCTATATGTCCTTCGCCCAGGGGATCCGCCCGCTGTATACGGACATCGACACCTACAACAAGCAGCTGGGGGAGACCTTCTCCCAGGTGGCCGTCTGGGCGCTGACCCGGCGCGCCATCCTGACGACGAACGAGACCGCGCGCATGAGCACGCCCCTGCACGTCATCTCCTCCCTGGTGTGCCTGTTGTGCATGCAGACGGGGCTGCTGCTCATCGCCCAGGCGGGGGAGGAGCGCAAGAGCGGCGTGATCTACCGCCTGGCCCTGTCCAGGGCGCCCTGGTGGGCCTCGCCCCTGGCCCGCCAGCTGGCGGGGCTGCTGTGGGCGGGCGTGTCCTTCGCCCCGCTGATCGTGGGGCTGAAGAGCTACTACCCCCAGGCGCGGCTGGAGCTGCTCCTGCCGGCGGTTTTCTGCCTCTACTGGGTGACCGCCTCCTTGTGCCAGGCTGCAGGCTACCTGTCCCGGGGCGGCGGGCTGGCGCTGCCCGGCGCGTGGCTGGTCCTCCTGGTCCTCTTGCTGCTGGGCGGGTGCGTCTATCCGGAAACCCTGCTGCCGGCCGTGATCAAGCCCCTGATGCCCTTCTCGCCGGCCTATTTCGCCTACAAGACCGTGTACGCCGGGCTCCAGGGGGGAACGCTGCCCGCGGGCGCGGCCCTGGCTTTCGTCTGGATGGCGGCCTTTTCAGCCGTCGTCCTGGGCCTCGCCTGGCGCCATGGCCTCCAGGGCGGCAGGACGGGGGTGGCCGCATGAGCTTTTTGGGGGCGCTGCGCCTGAAGTTCCGCGAGCTGCTGGTCTCCCCGGCGCTGCTCGCCGTCCTGATCCTCCTGCCCGTCCTGCTGGGGCTGACCGCGGGCGCCGCCAACCTGCGCAACCAGAGCCCCGTCATCCGCCTGGCCGTGACGGACCTGGACAGGACGGACATCAGCCGGGGCCTGGTGGAGTCCCTCAAGCGCCAGGGCTGGGATGTCCTGGAAGTGGCGGAGGCGGACGTCCCCCGGCTGCTGGACGGCAAGGCTGTGGAGGGCGCGCTGGTCATCCAGCGGGGCTTCGCCGCGCGGCACGACAGCCTGCTCAGCGGCGGCCTGACCTATACCCCCGCCGAGGGGACCCTGTCCACCAACATGATCCTGGACGTGGTGACCTATTCCGTCATCCCCTTCAAGAGCCGCTCCGTCTTCCTAAGGCAGGCCAAGGACATCTACAGGGACATGGACGTGCCGCTGCCGGAGGACTTTGACGCGCAGTACCTCAAGCGCCTCGGGGAAAACCTGGAAAACGGCGCGAAGCAGGATTTTGCCTACGTGGGCGACTACGTGGAGCCGACGGTCATGACCTACGTGGTCAGCGACTACTCCATGGAGGTGCTCTTCCTGGGCTTTTTCGCCCTGCTGGGCACCTTTACGCTGTCCTCCCCGGGGATGCGGCGCCGGCTGTCCGCGACCCCCTTCGGCCTGCGCTACGACTATGCCGCTTCCCTGATCGCCTTGTTCGCGGCGGGGCTGGCACAGATCCTCCTGTACATGCTCTCCATGCGCGCCCTGATGCAGACCCCCCTGAGCCTGCGGGAGCTGTCCGTCCTCTCCGTCTTCCTCCTGATGAGCCTGGCGCTCTCCCAGGCGCTGGCGCTGCTGGACGAAAGCCTGCGCCTCTACCTGGGGCTCATCCTCCTGCTCCTGCTCTCGGTGATGGGCGGCTGCTTCATCCAGCTGACCGAGCAGCTCATCCGCTTCCCGGGGCAGTACATCCCCCAGGGCTGGGCGCTGGCGGCGCTGCGCGGCTACCCGGTGCCCCACGCCGCCTTCCCGGTCGGGATCTCCTTCCTCCTCCTGCTCCTGATCTATCCCCTGCACGCGCGGAAGGCCGGGAGGCCGTCGGGGGCCTGATGCTGATTTCGCTCACAAACGCTTTGATTCCCGGGATCATTCCTGCCTGTTCTTTGGGTGAACCAGTACCGGGGGACGGACTTTTCTCCCGCTCCGGCGTCCCAGGTGCCAGGGAGCTTCCCAACTGCGGGGATAGACCGTATGATATGAAATGACTGCGGGTCATTTTCTCCGGCTGCGGGAAAAAGAGATGGACAAGTCCGCATATCGCCGGAAGGGGTTTCTGCCCCCTTTCCGGGGTTCTTGCCCGGGTCGTGCCGGGTTTCTGCCCCTTTTGTTTTTGCCCGTTTTCCCTTGATACGCCTTGCTTTTTTGACGTTCGGAGGGGTTTTTGCCCTTTTTGCCCGTGTATCCCGACTGTGTCCGTTCATCGCCGCCGGGCCGCATCATCCGGCCTGTCCTGA